>JALZUL010000221.1 GCA_023301665.1 Ascidiaceihabitans sp. | reverse complement strand
CACCAAAGATTTGATGCTGAAGTACGATCGCAAACGGATCAAGCTGGAGATCAATGAACTGACCCGTGGCCTCGTCGGCAAATTTGTCGATATCTACGAGTACGGATGTGGCCGCATTCAAGTCCGCGCCAACGGCGTTGTCCTGCCCCATTCGATCCTCAACCCCGAGCGCAAGATCACCCACGCGGCCATCACCGAGAACAAACGGCTCAGCGCTGTTCTTGAACATATCAAAACCGAACAGGACAAGGCGCCGCCAAAGGTGAAGGCCAAACCAATCAGCGCCAAGAACGGCTACCTGAAGACGGGGCGACGCCCACCCGGCGGGCCATCAAAGATGGAGCCTTACTACGCCCGCAAGCGCGCTGAACGAGAGGCCCGCGCAGCCAGCCAGAGCTCCGATATTTAACGTCTACGCCCTGTCAGGCTGCGCTACCGTCAACGCCTCTGGTGACATTTCTGCTTTGCGCAACCCGTGACATTTCTGAATGGCGTTTACATATTTTTACCAAGGCCAGCGCGCTACTTTCAGCTGTGTCTCTTGTTGGAAAACAGCAGTTTGTCTCGCGAGAGGAACCGGTATGAGTGCCGTTTAGATACAGCTGGGTATCACAGATACGACGCACAATAGAACGCTGCCGGCCCCTTCCGAAGTGTTCCACGCAAAGCTGATGGGGGAAATCCAATGAGCCCCCGACCCTAACAAGAGGTGGGGTTCAGATATCGCCCACACGTTGGAACCACCACTTTATTGTCGCTTCAACTTCACATGTGCAAACACACCTAAACGATAACGTTCATCAATAGCTCGAATAAGTTCAATGAGATAAACTGCTCTTTGTTCCAAGACAGCTATGTCTTCGGTGGGCCTGCCGTCAAACTCTGTGTCTCCTAAATCTGTCTTTCCTCTTACTTTAGAGCCCGCATACCGCAGGCCGTCAGACAGGCGTTCGCACAGAATTTGTAGCTCTTCGACATACCTGTCTTTCCCATCATCAAGGTTCGCTTCACACCGCTCCATCAAGTTTTCTTCTGGTGTTAACCAATTCGGGTCATTTTCGCATCGGGCAGCACAATCTGGGAATGCGTCAAAGAAGCTCTTAATAATCGGATCATAGCGTTTTGCTAACATCGACAGCGCATTAGGGGTCACGGCCCAAGCCGGCGCTAATCCTGAGAAGTCACACCAGCGAGACAGCACAAATTCAATAGAGCCATCGTGGGCAGATGGCCTTAAATGCCGATTGCGAAACAGAACTCTAAGCAGCGCACGAGGGGAGCTTTGGTTGGTTCCTTTATCGATCGATTTGAGTTGCGCCTCAGGCTTTGCACAAACAAAATCATTTAACCCCTCGAACACGTCTTTACCTGCAGGCCTGACAGTTAGATGACCGCCCAATTGATCTGCCCACTGGCCAAGATGCTCAGACATGTTCCACTTCCCCCGTACCTTGTTCCATTTAGGAAAGTTGAAACCGCTCCAATGGCCCCATTGCCAGTACGCTGAATTCAACCAAGGTATAGGTGGTCTTACAAAAGCCAACGCATTGACTTGTTCAAAATCAGCGGTATGGCTCGTAATAAGTTGGGCATCCTGAATCCAACTTTCATGCGACACAATTGAACTTGCGGTTCGGAGCCTGCGGCTTTGCTTTATCGCATCAAAGAACAGCCCTACTTGATTTGGTTCGTTATTTCCTGGCGCCGAGGAATACCCATGCTTCGAAAACCTAGTCGCCCTAGAGAGCTTGCGCCCGTACAGTAACCGCCCGGAATCTTCATGCGTTTTCCACCAAGAGACATAGTTTATTGTCTCGCCGTCTGCGGAGACAATTCGTGGAGTTTGCGATAGGGCTGACTGGATTGCAGAGCTCCCGCACTTCCCTGCACCTATATGAATGAGTAGACGACCCTTTCGTTTCACCATTCATTGCACCCTCATATTTCACTCTTCAGCACACATTCATTTCTGATGTAGGCCACCCGCACTCACCGCTGAATCTGTTGTAAAACAGAGCCAAACCCATAGCAAACCTTAGACAGCGAATAAATGCCTGAACCCGACAACTGACTGGTAATTTTTAGGAAACACTGTTATCGATCCAACACTTAGAAGTAATGACCGCCCCCAAGGGCAGCCTATTAGTTAGCCCTTGAAAGGTGATGATATTTCAGTAACTGAGCACCTCGTTCGACGCCAGTTCTTCGAACGCTTAAACCCTCACTTTAATCTAAGCATGCACTACGAAAACTTGCTTGAGTTGATGTATCGGCCCGTGATTAAGGCTGGCCAATGCGTCTACGATATTGGATGCCACAAAGCTCGGCACGCCCACCCTTTTCTCAATTTGACCGGAAGCACTGGGCAAGTTGTCGGGTTTGAACCAATCCCGGATTTAGCCGCAAATCTACGAACCCTTGAAGCTGAGCAGCCAACATTCACTTTTTTTGAATTTGCTCTCTCCAATGAAAATGACACGATGGATTTTGTGTTTGCACAGGGGACGCCGGAAGAGAGCGGCCTCAAGCAACGTGTTTTTAACGAACCGCAAAACGCCCAACCAACCCTTTTAAAAGTTGAAGTGCGGCGCCTCGACGAGGTTGTCGCGCAAGAAAAATTAGCCTTACCGGATTTCATAAAAATCGATGTAGAGGGCGCAGAACTCGATCTCTTGGACGGTGCCCAAGATGTCATCCAAACAGCAAGACCAATTCTTTCTATCGAATTTGGTTCTGCTGGATATCTAGCCTATGGGAAAACCCCAGCAGATCTTTGGAACCTCGCCCAAAGCATAAATTACAAAATTTTTGATATATTTGGATACCCAATCAATGACATCGAAAGCTGGAACCTCGTTTGTGACTACGTGTCATGGGATTGGTTTCTCGTTCCGAATGAACGCGCCGCAGAATTAGAAGCTGTGTGGAGCCCCGAGAGATAGCCCACCTCCTCCCAAATGATTAAGTATTAAATCTACCTTTAGAATGGATTCCCAAAATGATTTTGGTTGATGTATCTACCAGCTTCATGTTCCGACACCTTAACCCTGTTGGCATTCTTCGTGTCGAGCTCGAGGTCGTTAAGGCGTTCAAACAAATGAAAGCCTCTGGGCAAGACGTTGTATTGGGTGTCTACAATGAAGAGAGCAATGCATACTATGAGCTTAGTATCGAAGAATATCAGGCACTTGCTGTCGACAAAACCTGGAAATCACAGCCCTCTAGACGGGCTGAACCATTGCCAAACAGCAGATCAAAACGGCTGATTAGAAAAGCGCAATTCATTGCTCGCCTGACAAAAACCTTCATTGAAGCCCGAGTATCAAAGTCATCCAGCACATTGAAGCGGCAGCTCTATCTCGGGAAAGCACTAACTGATCTCAGCGATGAAGATTATACAACATTGCGCGCGCGTATTGCCCCTGTCGTTTCATCCTTAGGCATTCCCCCAAGTTATCTGCAGCGCCTAGATGAAATAAATTTCGAAGTCCAAACTGGGACCTTCGATTACGATTGCATATCGCGCTTTTCAGACCAAAATAAAATTGCCCCCTCCACCATCAAGCACTTTATCTGCGCGGGCGCGTTTTGGTCCGACAAACGATATGAATACGCGCATCAGTGTAAGTATGTACATGCGTGGAAACTCCACTACATGATTTACGACTTGATCCCGATACAATGGCGCCACCTCACCGAACCAACAACAAAAAAGACTTTCCCTGTTGCGTTGCATTGGGTCCTTTGGTCCGCGGATCAATTTTGGACTATTTCTGAAACAACCAAACAAGATCTACTGCGCCACATTAGTGATAATGGCTATCCAAAATTTGCGGACGAACAGATCACACCGACATATCTCGGCGCTGATATTGAGGATGCTATAGAAGCAGATGATAAGGCCACCGCAGTACTGGCCAGACATGGGCTGGAAGATAAGAACTTTGTTCTCATGGTCGGGACATTAGAACCGCGCAAGAACCATGAACTTGCCTACCGGTTATGGAAAGAAATCCGGATGCGAAGGCCCGATCTTCAAACACCGATGGTATGGGTCGGCCAAGCTGGCTGGGCGATTGATCCCCTCCTCCAACAAGTATTTGAAGACTATGAACTGCCACATGACTCAATTCGACGCTTAACCAATATCAATGATCAGGAACTCTCTATCCTATATCAGAGATGCCGTTTTGGGATACTGCCTGCCCATTACGAAGGCTGGGGATTGCCAGTGGTTGAAACACTTGCTTATGGACGGCCAGTGATTGCGTCTGACGCCCCGGCGATTGTTGAAGCCAGTAAAGGAACCGCCAAGCACATCAGTATCTTGGACGGCAAAGCCTGGTTGCAACACATGGAAGACCTGTTAGATGACGGGCCTGTTTACGAGGCCGCCGTCGAAAAAGCGCAAACTTTTGATCCGTTTAAATGGGAAGATTTTCGAGAACAGATATCCCAAAGCTACAATGACTTTCTTAAGAACGAAGACGCTGAGCAAACACAACACAGTGAGCATAAAGCATGAAGATCGCGTCGCTCTCAACTTATCCTATTTCATCGCCGTTCCATGGCGGCCAGCGTCGCGTCCGCGCGATTGTTGATAGGCTGAATGGGTCTGGCCATCAGGCCAAACATTTCCCACTGTTCTTTGGTGCAGATTTCCCCGAAGCATCAGAAGCAGAAAAAACATATGCGATTGATGCGACGCTACGCGATACTTTTGCACATTCGGGGAAACGTGAAGATGTTCATCTGTCCCATATTTTGAATGACAAACATCCCATTGCCGCCCAGATCATCAACGAACTTACGGCCTTTCAGCCTGACGTCATTCAATTTGAGCAACCTTGGTTATTCGCTGTTTTTAAAACTGCCATTGCTCATGACAGCACATTGCGTCGAGCCTCCATTGTATATTCATCCCAGAATGTCGAAGCTGACCTGCTCCCTGACACTCTAAAGTCTGAAGCGCTTGAACTGGAACGCGATCTTGTATCCTCCTCGGATACCGTCATTTCGGTAAGCCGCTCGGATGCAGAGCGGTTCAAGAAACTGGGGGCTAAGCAGTCAGTTATTGCACCCAATGGCTCTCTTTTACCCAAGCCACTGGCCGATAATGCTGTTTCCCCGCATGCCCATGACTACGCGTTGTTTATCGGAAGTGCACATCAACCGAACGCTGAAGGTTATTGGGAGAATTTTGGGGTCATCCCTGGCTTCATCCCCCCATCTGCACGTTTGGTCGTCGTTGGCGGCGTGAATAACCTGCTAGGGCGGGACGCTCGGTTTCAAAAATTCCGCGAACTCAACAACGATATCGTCCATAACATGGGCGTGGTTTCAGAAGATATGCTGCAATTGCTTTTGGGTTTCGCTTCCGTCATCTGTTTGCCAATCGGATCAGGTGGTGGCACAAACCTAAAAACTGCCGAAGCTCTCTTAAGCGGAAAACCCATCATTGCAATGTCTGCGGCATTCCGCGGATATGAGAAATTTGAAGACGCTCCCGGCGTTTTCGTTACCGACGATTCAAAAGAGTTCAAATCCCTTATTCAAAGGTTCTTCCAAAAGCGGCTAGATCTTGGCCCAAAACGAGCAGCTGATCATAGCTTGACTTGGGACGGAACTCTTGAACCTCTACTAAAGCACTACGGAGCTGCTGAATAATGACAACAGATTTAGATAAGACCACCGCTCGAGAAAACGCTCTCAACCTGTTTGAATATTATCTCGGTCGCAAGCCGGGAGAAGAGACGCTGAATCGTTTTATCAACGAAAATTTCACAAACCGTCAAATCGAGAACTTCATAACAATCAGCCGTGAATTCCGACGGGTTGGGCATTTGCCTGCATTGCCAAAATTAGGGGCGCAATTCGACACTGCCAATCTTATTCTTGAGCCTGCCAAAGTAATATTTTGCCCGATTGCAAAGAACGCGAACACCTCCATAAAAACATGGTTCCTAAAGCTGAGCGGAATAAACGTTTCACCTGACGTCTCCATCCATGAGCGGGCTTCTAAAAGCACCCTGCGCTTTTCCTACCATACGCGGCATGATTTAGATCAAGTCATGGTGGACCCGGATTATGCAAAGACAGCTGTTCTACGTGACCCAGTAGAACGGATCGTAAGTGCATATTGGGATAAATGTGTACGCACCCGGACCGACCCCACAACAATCAAATTTCATACAACGCCGATCTATAAATTTGCTTACAAGGCAGATGAGGTTACGCCGCAAATGATCGAAGAAGGTGTGAGCTTCCGCCAATTCTGTCACTACTTATCCGAAACCAGCCGTAATCAAACAGACCCCCACTGGACAGCTCAGCACAGATATCTAGAAGGGCTAAACTGGACTCATCTATTCGATCTCCGCAAAATTGAGACCTTCGAAAAGTTCGTCTTAGATCGTTGTCCAGAAGACCTTCAGTCTTTGCGCTTGGGCATTCAGAATGTTTCACCAACGGCCAAATCCACGGCCCGCCAACACAAAGTTGGTAGCCTTGCGAACACGCCTCCTCGCGAGCTTTCCAAGCTCACCGGAAAGCCCGATGATGAAAGCTTTATTGATACGGATATCCAAGCATTCATCGGAAACTATTTCGCTATGGATTACCGCTTACTTGAAACCGCTGAGCGTTAGGCTCTAAGCGGTACCAATAAAGGGCGATTTCAGCCCCTAAGAGCAACAAAATATTGCTCAAAGGGTGGTCGGGAATACAGGCGACAAAGGACATCTAAATGCCTTTGTCGCCTGCTTGTTTCATACAGCCTGATTACGTCAAAAACGTTTCTGCCACAAAGATCTGCGTTTCAAAGATATCTGCAATGTCAGTATTTTCGAACAGCACAGTCGTGCCTTGATCTTCAAACACCACTACGCTTCCGACTTGCGTTAAGTGTGCCGCCACATCTGTTGCATCAGTATACCCGAAACCGCCAAAATTCAGGACATCCCAAGCTTCCCAATCCAGAATTGTAGTTGTACCCGTGTCAGAAGCCTCAAATACGAACGCATCCGAATACAGACCACCCGCAACAATATTATTACCTGAACCTGCGATAATTGTATCATCTCTTCCGAAATTGGTCATGAACTCGAATAGCCCATCATCCGTCCGAAGAATAAACTCAGCACTGTCGACGAAAAACTCAACAACAGCTTCACGGCTCAACCCATTTTCAAGGCTTTCGACCCAAGCCGCCAAACCTGCCTCTGCAGGATCTCGGCCTAGAACGTTATTAAACAACTGAATGATGAAACCTTCATTATCGGTCCCTTCATAAAGGGTCTGGAATTCCGTGGTACTGATGAACGCCGAAACAGCCTGCGAAAATGACAGTCCATTCTGGAACGCATCCGCCCAAGCCTCAAACCCAGGTTGCGCCGGCTCACGCCCAAAAACAGCTTCGAACAAGCGGTAAATCCGAGGGGCAAAAATCGATGCATCCGAACTTTCCTCGAATGTCTCAAGGCTGTCAGCCGTCAGGTTCTGATTTTCCAATGCCTCTGAGATACTTTGCAGAACCTCGGCACGCGTTCTGCTTCCGTCTTCAATCTGACTAACCCAGAAATTAAGCCCATTCTCAGCCGGAGCGCGGCCAAGAATATTTTCGAAAAGACGCGTCACAAAGGCAACGTCCGTCGTTGTCCCATATGTCGCGACAAACTCTGGCACGTTTATGAATCTCTCAGCAACATCCAGCAGGCTCAAAGAAC
>JALZUL010000220.1 GCA_023301665.1 Ascidiaceihabitans sp. | reverse complement strand
CCGCGCCATATTGATTGAGCCAAGCAAACAAGCCCCATAAGGCGGCAATGGTTGCTCGCCGCACGGGTTGGTCGCGGCGATCGTTTCACAGTAATTTAGATTGTTCGCCTCATTGATCCGGTCAATGAAAATCACACCAGGCTCGGCATAATCATACGTCGATTGCATGATCTTATCCCACAACGCGCGGGCCGGAACGGTCTTGTAAACTTTACCGTCGAACTTCAAATCCCATGGTCCGTCAGCCTTAACCGCCTCCATAAACGGATCTGTGATCAAAACAGAAACGTTGAACATACGCAGACGTGCGGCGTCAGATTTTGCTGTGATAAAATCGTCGATATCTGGATGATCGCAGCGCATCGTGGCCATCATCGCACCGCGGCGTGAGCCTGCCGACATAATCGTACGGCACATTGAATCCCACACATCCATAAACGACAGTGGCCCAGAAGCATCCGCAGCCACACCTTTGACATCGGCCCCTTTAGGGCGAATGGTGCTGAAATCATAGCCAATGCCACCGCCCTGCTGCATCGTCAAAGCGGCTTCTTTGAGCATGTCAAAAATACCGCCCATACTGTCAGGTATGGTTCCCATCACAAAGCAATTGAATAGCGTTACTTTGCGCGCAGTGCCAGCACCGGCTGTGATCCGGCCCGCCGGCAAAAATTTAAAGTCTTCCAAAGCCTCATAAAATTTCGGGGCCCACGCACTTGGATCTTTTTCAACGGACGCCAGGTCATTGGCAATCCGGTGCCAAGAATCCTCAACAGTCACGTCTTTTGGTGTGCCATCGGCTTCTTTGAAGCGATACTTCATGTCCCAAATTTGTTCAGCAATAGGGGCGGCAAAACGAGTCATGGCATGTTTCCTTGAAGTATCGATGCTTAGATGGGCAGGTCACTTACATAGCGCGCCTTGGGCGAAAAGCACAAGGAGAGATCGGGAATTAGACCCTTCCATTTTGTCATGTGGTAGAATTTAAGCAAGACACAGATTCTACAAATACCAGCTAGGAATTTTCGTGGATAAGACCATCAATCTCATCAAATTGTCCGTCGGCACCGAAACCGTCGAAGGTCTAGAAGAGTGGCAATCCACCAAACGCGCACAGACTACCGATGGCCTTCCCCGTCACGTCACCCGCATGTGGCCAAAACGCGAGACTGAGATCTTGAATGGGGGCTCGATCTTTTGGGTCATCAAGGGGGCGATCCAATGCCGTCAGAAAATCTTGCGCTTAGACGAGGTCATTGGCGAAGACGGCATTCGCCGCTGTGCCATCGTCTCAGAACCCAAACTTATCCGCACGCAATCCAGCCTGAAACGCCCCTTTCAGGGATGGCGCTATCTCAAGGTCGAGGACGCGCCGATCGACCTTCCAGAAGGGCGTGCCCAAGAAGAAGAATTACCTCTTGAGTTAAATCAAGCCCTCGCAGAAATTGGCGTGCTTTAGGGCTGCCAGCCTTTGCCTACGCGCCGATACGCTCGATTAAAGCCGCCAAAGCTTTGCGCTCATCGCTGTCCAGATCAGCTGTTCGGCTGCGCCATAACGTCGCTTGGCTCGCCAAAATCAGACCATCGCTCAATATTTTCAAATGGTTGGCGCGCAACGTATCACCAGTGCTGGTGATATCGGCGATCGCTTCCGCTGTCTCATTCGCGACGGTGCCTTCGGTTGCGCCTTGGCTGTCAACAATCGCGTAATCTGCAACACCCGCGTCGCGCAGGAATTCCCGCACCAAACGGTGATATTTTGTCGCTATACGCAAGCGCATTCCGTGCACCTTGCGAAAGGCCGCGGCCGCAGCATCCAGATCATCCAGCGTCTCCACATCGACCCAAGCCGACGGAACCGCGATAATCAGATCAGCATGGCCAAATCCCAGCTCAGACACCGCGTCCACTTGCTGCTCCCAAAGGGGCAGTTTGTCATGAACAAGATCTGTGCCTGTCACACCAAGATGGATGCGCCCAGCGGCCAGTTCCCGTGGAATTTCACTTGCGGACAACAGGACCAATGAAATGCCATCGATCCCTTCAACCTTACCTGCGTATTCGCGATCCGATCCGGTCCGGCTCAGGGCAATGTCGTGTTTGGCAAACCAATCAAAGGTTTTTTCCATCAATCGCCCTTTTGAAGGCACACCAAGCTTCAAAGTCATTGAGCGGCCTCCAAATCAATCATCATATCGGGACGGATCACAGCCCCAACGGCTGGAATTTCCATGCCGTTTCCTAAGCGATGGGTCAGTGCATCGTAACGCCCGCCACTGGCCAAAGCAGGAAGGTCAGCGCGCCCATTCACGTAAAACCCGAATACAAAACCATCGTAATATTCCATCGATGTCCGACCATAGCTCGCCTCAAATTGAAGCTGCTCCACATCAATCCCACGTTCTTTTAGCGCATCACAACGCGCCTGAAGCCGTTCAACAGCATCACCAATCGCAGGTAAATCAACAGCCAAATCTCGCAAGCGTTCGATGGCAAACGGCAACATTTCCCGTACGTGCAGCAGCGCATCAATCAGCTCGATTTCATTCGCACTAATTGGATCAGCAGCCGCATCTTCACGCAGCGCAGTCAAACGTGCTTCAATCTCGGAAGGGGAACGTTTCCCGATAAACGGCCCAACATCCGCAAGAGGGTCAGCTTGCGCCAACAGTGCCTCACGCGCAGGCACACTTTTGCCTTTGCCAGAGAAACGATCCAGCAATGCGCGGAACCGGCGTGGCCGCCAAATATGACGCATCAAGGCATCCTTGCGGCTCTGTGTCGTTTGCAAACCTTGCACCGCAGCCATCAAAATACCGATGTCGCCAGTGACGGCGCGCACATCCAAATGTGAAACCAAACCTACAACAAGCTCAAACACCTCGGCATCGCAAGCGGCAGGGTTGCTGCGATCAAACACCTCGTAACCCACTTGCAGGTACTCGCTTGGCCGATCAGGATCGTTATCTTGGCAGCGGAACACCTCGCCTGCATAGGTATAGCGCGCAGGCTCGTTGCCTTGCGCCATATGCATCTGCACCACAGGAACCGTGAAATCGGGGCGCAACATCTGCTCAGAGCGCAACGCGTCGCTGGTGACATAGGCGCGCGCGCGAATGTCTTCGCCGTAAAGGTCCAACAAGGTCTCGGCAGGTTGCAAAATCGGTGGATCAACAAGCTGTGCGCCTGCCGCCTCAAACGTAGCGCGGAGCGCATTTGCGCGGTTGCGAGCTCTAATCATTGCTCACATCAACATTCTGTAGGATTTCCTGCACCTTTGCGACCAGCTGATCACGTGGCACTTCATATTGGCTTGGTAGGCCTTTCCATTCTTCAAGCGTCGCGCTTTTCGCGATCTCAGCCCCG
>JALZUL010000219.1 GCA_023301665.1 Ascidiaceihabitans sp. | reverse complement strand
GTGCGCCCAACCTCTTCCAACTGGGTGTCAAACTCCAAGGTATAGGGAACGCAAACATCCGAACAAATCCCGATATCCATACGGCCTGTAATCGACACAGGCTTGCCCTTGCGCTTAGGCGCGACATGCAAAGGGATCACCAACTGACCCTTGTAGCCAATTGAGCGGGACCCATCATCATGAAACACTTTCGGCTGAGGCCAAGTGATCTGCAAATCACCAATGTTGTCAGCACCGGACCACGTAAAATGCGGCGGAATGCCCGAATCCCCAGGCGCGCGCCAATATGTCTTCCACCCGTCCTCTAGCGACAGACGCAGGGCCGCGACACGGCGGCCATCAAACTGCTCCCATCCCTGCAACACTTCGACGGTTACAGGCGGCGTATCCTGCGCCAACACAGGCGCGGCGAAAGACACAGAAAGGGCTATGGCGGACAAGGTTGATTTCATCATGAGCGTATAAATGCAGGCAAAACGGTAAATGCCAAGTCACGAACGGGTTAGCTATGTTTCGAGGGCGTCAATGCTCATAAAGATATCACACTTGCGTCAAAGCAGACCCTGTCGCAAACTGTATCCAATTAACAAGGGCCGGAGCCAATTGTGACCACAAATCCCATTGAAATGTCAGGAGATTTATCTGGAAAACTCTTGATTGCCATGCCGGGTATGGGCGATTTGCGCTTTGATCAATCCGTTATCTTTATGTGCGCGCACTCTGCCGAAGGGGCCATGGGGCTGATTATCAACAAACCTGCACAAGATGTTATTTTAGGCGATGTGCTCGGTCAGCTCGACATTAAAGTCAGCCAAGAGGTGCAAAAACTGCAGGTTCACATTGGCGGGCCCGTCGAAACAACCCGTGGATTCGTTTTGCATACCCAAGATTTCCAATCTGACTTGCAGACCCTGAATGTTGATGCTGATTTCGCGATGACAGGGACGTTAGATGTGCTCGAAGAAATCGGAACGGCCACTGGCCCTTCGCGGTCCCAGTTGATGTTGGGGTATGCGGGCTGGGGCGCTGGGCAGCTTGAAAACGAGATACGGCACAACGGCTGGCTCATTTGTGACCCGTCGGTTGAGTTGGTGTTTGATACGGATGACACGCAAAAATGGTCTCAAGCGCTCGATAGCATTGGGGTGAGCCCGCTCACATTATCTGCGACAGCCGGACGGGCGTGATCGGCGCTTAGCGCGGGGCAGCAGCCCTGCGCAAACGATCATTGATCGCGCGCCCCAATCCGTGTTCTGGAATGGGGGTCACAGCAATGGGGCGGCTGGTTTTGTCGAGCTGATGAAGGTGGCCAAACAGATTGGCAGCGGCTTCAATCAGATCACCGGATGCTGACAAGTTCAGATCACATCGAATTGCACCAAAGCCCAATACCACTTCGTTTGCTTGTGGGTCGAGCACGTTCAACCGCACCGCCTCGACGGGTGCGTAATGCGACAACATCTGCCCAGGCGCAGTTATTTTAGCAGTGATTTTAGCGGTGATTTTATTTGGACCGGCCTGCGTCAAGGCACAGCCCAATGCAGTCTCAATCTGTTCAGCGGCAACACCGCCGTGTCGCAACACTGCGACCTCTGGCGTTAAACCGAGAATGGTGCTTTCCAAGCCTACGCCACAGGGGCCGTCGTCTACCACGGCTGCGATCTTGCCGCTCAGACCCGCCAAAACATGCTGGGCGGTTGTTGGGCTGATCCGGCCTGATGGATTGGCCGAAGGCGCGGCAATCGGCGCATCCGCCAGCCGTAGCAATTGCTGTGCGGTTGGGTGATTGGGCACGCGAATGGCCAATGTATCCAATCCCGCGGTGACCAAAGATGACAAACCGTGACCCTCGCGCAAAGGAAGGACCAAGGTCAAAGCCCCCGGCCAAAATTGATCCGCAAGAACCTGCGCGGTGTCATTCCAAACAACATAGCGCTGGGCGCTGGCCACATCGGGCACATGCACAATAAGTGGGTTAAAGCTAGGGCGGCCTTTGGCGGCATAGATGTTGGCAACCGCCACACCGTTTCGTGCATCCGCGCCAAGGCCGTAAACCGTTTCCGTCGGAAAAGCGACAAGCTCACCGTCACGTAAAAGCTGCGCGGCTTGATTGAGCGCGCTCTGAGCAACCCCAAGATGAAGCGTGTTTGATGTGGGCATCTTCACCTCCTCGTGACGCGGCGTTTCGGTTGCTTGCAGATGCGAGGCATCTCATGTTGGGTTCCAAGGTGTCCAATACAAGGCCGTTTGCCACTTGCCAAGCTAGGCTGCGCGTCTAAATGAAACACCGATACAATACCGACGTAATACCGACGTTTTACAGACGCCGATTTGAGAGGTCCAAATGCCATATATCGCCCCCCTTGATGACTACAATTTTTTGTTCGACCATGTTGTTGGCTTGGAGCAGGTGCGCGCAACGGACCGCTTTGAAGAGGCAACAGATGACCTCACCCGTGCGATCCTGACAGAGGCTGGAAAACTGTGCGAAGAGGTCATGTACCCGCTGCAACGTCCGGGTGATTTGGAACCGGCACATCTTGAAAACGGGGTTGTTCGCACCGCACCGGGATACGCTGATGGCTTCAAGGCGATCGCTGAGGGGGGCTGGATTGGAATGTCTGCGGATCCCGCGCATGGTGGCATGGGATTGCCCATGACAGTGACCACAGCGGTCAACGAAATGATGGCCGCCGCTTGCTTGTCATTGCAACTGGCCCCGTTGATGTCGCAAGGCCAGATCGAGGCGCTTGAGCACCACGCATCCGATGCGAT
>JALZUL010000218.1 GCA_023301665.1 Ascidiaceihabitans sp. | reverse complement strand
GCAGTATTGCACCAGCCATCGCCGCCACCGTCGCTGGCTGGGTTATGGTTGCGTTGCTCATGATCGGAGCCCGCCAAATGGGCGAGGTAGCGCGCTTTGATACGCAATTGCGCAAACGCATTTGGCGTATCATTTTAGCCTCTGGCGTAATGGGCGGATGCCTTTGGGCAGGGCACCTTGTGATGTCCCCCGCCTTTGGAATGAACGGCGTGCGTTACATCGCGCTCATCGTGCTTATCGTGCTGGGTATGATCACCTATTTCATCTCAGGTCACCTGTTAGGTGCCTTCAAACTCTCCGAGTTCAAAAAGGCTGTGAGGCGCGGGTAATCAATCAATCGCGCTGGATCAATCCCCTGATCCGCGCGATCCCACCTGGCATCACGATGACAGATAAAACGAACCCGCAACAAAAGCCTGCAAGCTCGGCCACCCAGTCCAGACCAGTGGCAAAGAACATACCAAAGACCAGTTGAATGCCCATCAAAAACCCAATCAAGCGGAACGCCGAGAGCTGTTGCATCCCGCTTCCCGCCAATCGTTGCCACAGCAAAAAGGTATAGGCCCCGATCAACCCATAAACGCTTGGATATGCACCAATAAGCCAAACTTGATCTGTGACCAAACCAAAGATCAACGCTCCAAAAACACCACTAAAAATGAACAAAATCACGACAGCAAGTTGCCCCATGACTTCGCCAACAAGCTTTCCCATCGCAAGCAAGATCACACTTGAAAAGACGGCCGCGGTGAAATTGTAGTGCAAGAACATATAGGTCAAAACACGGCTCGCGTACTCAAACGGCATCTGTCCGTTTAGAACCATCCAATCAAAAGCAATGCCCGAAAATCCATAATTGCTGATCGTCAGGTGTCGCCACCCAATCGCTTGTGGTCCGCCCACTAATCCTTGCTCTCCCAGCGTAAAGACCAATTCAGTCCCCATCAGCATAAAGAAAAGTAGCCACACCACCGTGGGCATAGGATTAAAGGGAGGGGCGTTGTGGTCTTGGTACATGGTTGTGCTCTCCGCGCGGTCCAAACAAGAGCGCCTGTTGACGTCTCTTTGCCCCGTGGGTAAGCCAGAAACGCAGATTTGCCCAGAGCTTGAGGACACCAAGATGACCGAAACAACATTCACGCCACGCGTATTTTCCGGCATCCAGCCATCAGGTGGCCTGACCCTTGGCAACTACCTTGGTGCCATCAAGCGATTTGTCACCATGCAAGACGAGGTTGCCGAGTGCGTCTATTGCATGGTCGACCTTCACGCGATCACTGTTTTCCAAGATCCCAAAGCGCTTCAACACAACACCCGTGAATTGGCTGCCGGTTTTATTGCCTCAGGCATCAGCCCTGAGAAATCGATTTTGATCAATCAAAGTCAGGTACCAGAGCATGCGCAGCTTGGTTGGATTTTTAACTGCGTCGCCCGCATGGGCTGGATGCAACGCATGACCCAGTTCAAAGATAAGGCAGGCAAAAATTCACAGGCGGCCTCCCTTGGATTATTTGGGTATCCGGCTTTGATGGCCGCTGACATTCTGGTCTATCACGCGACCCACGTGCCTGTGGGCGAAGATCAAAAACAACACCTTGAGCTGACCCGCGACATCGCGGCCAAGTTCAACCATGATTACGGCGTTGATTTCTTTCCCATGACCGAGCCGGTGATCGAGGGTGCAGCAACCCGCGTGATGTCGTTGCGCGACGGGACAAAAAAGATGTCCAAGTCCGATCCATCAGATGCCAGCCGTATCAACATGACCGATGATGCGGATTCCATTGCAAAAAAGATCCGCAAAGCAAAATCTGACGCAGATGCTCTGCCTTCGGAGGCTGCAGGATTGGCAGAGCGTCCAGACGCGCGCAACTTGGTCAACATCTATGCAGCTCTGGCTGATATGACTGTGGATCAGGTTTTGGCAGACGTCGGTGGCAAACAATTCGGCCAGTTCAAACCAATGCTCAGCGACTTGGCCGTGTCCAAATTATCGCCCATCTCGACAGAAATGGCGCGCTTGATGGACGACCCTGCTGAAATCGATCGCATCCTTGCCAAAGGGGCCTTGCAGGCCCGCGAAATTACTGCCCCGATTTTACAAAAAACCTATGATATCGTCGGAATGGTTCGCCCAGCCGTTTAGGGCCCTTCGTTTTGACAAATGTAATCGCCACACAGGTGGCGCTTACAACTGGACAACGGTCCTGCCCTTTGTCACCCTCTGATCAAACATGGATCGGAGAACGATATGACAACTGGGTTCTTTTGGGATGAACGCACTTTTTGGCATGCTGGTGGCAACTATGCCTTCACAGCCCCTTTGGGTGGTTTGGTTCAACCCCTTGCCGCAGGTGGATTGCCAGAAAGCCCCGAGACAAAACGGCGCCTAAAGAACCTCATGGACGTCACGGGGCTAACCCAAGATCTTGATGTTCGCACGGCCCCCGAGACCTCTCGTGAGGCTCTGTTACGGGTCCATCCAGAGAGCTACCTAAACGCGTTTAAAGCCATGTCGGACGAACATGGCGGAGAGCTTGGCGAGCATGCCCCGTTTGCCAAGGGGGGATACGAGATCGCGGCCCTATCGTCGGGTCTATGTCTTGCAGCGGTCGAGGCAGTACTGAAGGGTGATCTCGACAACGCTTATTCCTTGTCGCGCCCTCCGGGGCACCACTGTTTGCCAGACGATCCAAATGGGTTTTGCTTGATGGCCAATATCGCGATCGCCATTGAATCGGCAAAGGCCAAAGGTCTAGCCGGACGCGTCGCGGTTTTGGACTGGGATGTACACCATGGCAACGGCACTGAAGCGATCTTTTATGACCGTGACGATGTGCTCAGCATCAGCTTTCACCAAGAAGGCAACTACCCTTTGCACACTGGCGCTCTTGAAGATCGCGGCACCGGCGAAGGTGAGGGATATAACATCAACCTTCCATTGCCAGCAGGTGGGGGCCACACCGCATACCTGCATGCCATGGACCGTGTTGCAGTGCCGGCAATAGAGGCGTTCAATCCAGACATCATCATCGTCGCCTGTGGTTTTGACGCCGCCGTTGTAGACCCGCTTTCGAGTATGTTGGCCACGGCCGAGACCTTTCGCGAGATGACATTAAAAATCAAAACACTTGCTGAAGAAACATGCGACGGGAAATTGGTACTGGTTCATGAGGGCGGTTATTCAGAAGTCTACGTGCCTTTCTGTGGGCACGCCGTACTCGAAGCAATGTCTGGTAGCTCAATCACCGCACCGGACCCTTTCGCAAAAGCGTTTCAAAACCGACAGCCCAGCGCGCGATTTGATGCCTTTCTTATTTCTGAAATCGATCGTATGGCCGGATTGCTAGATCTTTAGAGCTGCCCCCTTGAAAGCCGCGCCTACGGCCCAAACATATCATCAAAGTTCACAACAGGTTCGTTATGCCCAATCCAAATCCAGACGCCCTTACGTTCCTCCAAACCCGTCGCTCGCGTCCCGCTAAAACCTTATCGATGCCGGTTCCCGATCGCAGTGAGCTAGAGCAATTGTTAGTTGCAGCAGCACGCACCCCTGATCATGGAAAACTTGAACCTTGGCGTTTCATTGTAATCGAGAAGCCAGCAATGCCGCGCATTGCGTCGATCGTGCAATCACGGGGCGAGGCATTGGGCCTAGCCCCCGAACAGATCACAAAAGGACGTCTGCAATTTGAGCAAGGGCATTTGGCAGTGGCGGTGATTGAAGTGCAGAAAGCTTCGGAAAAAATCCCTGCCTTAGAACAAACCTATTCCGCAGGTGCAGTATGTTTGGCCCTTCTCAACGCCGCATTGGCCGCTGGGTGGGGTGCCAATTGGCTGAGCGGATGGGCAAGCCACGACCGTGCCTTTATGACCGAAGCATTTGATTTGAAAGAAAACGAGCGCATCGCTGGATTCATCCATATCGCCACAGAAACCACCGCACCACCAGAGCGCCCACGTCCTGCACTTGATGAGATCACGACTTGGGTTTCTCAATGATTTTCTCAAGTTTCTTCGCAGCACTTGGGCAGATGGGTGATCCAAGGTTTCGCCGTGTATTAGGATTGGGAATAATCCTCACCATCGCTTTGCTTGTCGGCTTTACCAGCGGGTTTGTTTGGCTGATCAACTACTTTACCGGTGAAGCCGTCTTTTTTGGTATATTAGGCGAAATACAATGGCTGAAAGATCTTATCAGCTGGGGTTCCTTCTTTTTGATCGCATTCTTGTCGATCTTTCTGATGGTGCCAGTGGCGTCAGCCATAACATCTTTATTTCTTGATGAGGTCGCCCAAGCGGTTGAGGATAAACATTATCCATCCCTGCCAAAGGTTGATCCTGTGCCCTTTGGCGATGCGTTAAAGGATACCGTCAATTTTTTGGGCGTTTTGATCGCGGCAAATATCCTTGCCTTGATATTTTATGCAGCTTTCTCGTTTGCCGCTCCGTTCATTTTCTGGGCATTAAACGGGTTCTTGTTGGGCCGCGAATATTTCATGCTTGCCGCCATGCGCCGTATTGGGCGTGCGCAAGCCAAAGTACTGCGCAAGCGGCATATTGGGACCATCTGGTTGGCTGGCATTTTGATGGCAATGCCCTTGTCAGTGCCGCTTTTGAACCTGTTTATTCCAATCCTAGGTGCTGCGACATTTACCCATCTCTATCATCGATTATCTCAGACTCGAGCTTGAAGAACTCAATCTCGCTAATCTTGATCCATCCTGACAAAATTATTGCAGAAATGATCACCCACGCGACCAAAGCAATCCCAGTCGTTATCATCGCTTTTTTTGCTAAATTGTGAACTTCAGGTGCACCGGCATGTGTGCCTGGTTCGACCTCGCCCAAGTCACCTTGGGTTTTTACTTTGAAGGGTAGGACGATCAGAAACGTCATCCACCAAATGACTGCAAGCAGAACGAGTGCCGATGTAATGCCCATAATTAGACTTGCTCCAATTCGACAAGACAGCCCTGGAAATCTTTGGGATGTAAGAACAGCACAGGTTTCCCATGCGCACCTATTTTGGGCTCACCTGAACCCAAAACCCGCGCGCCTGTTTCTTGCAACTGATCCCGCGCAGCAATGATGTCATCAACCTCGTAGCAGACATGATGCATACCGCCAGCAGGGTTCTTTTCAAGGAAACTAGCGATCGGGCTGTTTTCACCCAAAGGATAGAGCAATTCGATTTTCGTATTTGGCAGCTCAATAAAAATCACCGTGACACCATGATCTGGCTCATCCTGAGGCTCACCAACCTTGGCACCTAATGCGTTGCGATATTGATCTGCTGCCGCTTCAAGGTCAGGGACTGCGATCGCGAGGTGGTTCAGTCTGCCAATCATGGTTTATCTCCTGCATGAAACGTGCCCTAACCTTATGCGTCTCTCGCCTAGCAAGGGCAAGAGACGCAGCGCCGCACCCCTATCAATCTGCCCTCTTGTTAACGTGCTGTTAGCCAAGCTTGCGTAGCTTCGTGAGTCGAAGATGATCGGATGAGGCATGACTATGGACACCAACGACCCTTTTGCACCAAACCTACCGGCTCCAACCGCCAATAGGCCGTTGCTGGGTCTAACAGTATTGGTTATCGAAGACAGCCGTTTCGCTTGCGAAGCTATGCGACTTCTCTGCCTGCGTAGCGGTGCCCGTATCCGCCGAGCTGATAGCTTACGGTCTGCGAAACGCCATTTGCAGGTCTACCGACCTTCAGTGGCAATTATTGACCTAGGCCTCCCCGATGGTAACGGGGTCGACTTGATTGAAGAACTCGTAAACAACTCACCACGTCCGCAAGTCGTCTTGGGCACATCGGGGGATCCTTATTCTCAAGACATGGCTCTCAAAGCGGGCGCTGATGGTTTTCTGGCCAAGCCAGTTATCTCTTTAGCAATCTTTCAAGAAACCATCCTAGCGGGTCTTCCCGATGAACGAAGACCAAATGGCCTTAGGGCATTGTCCGATGAGATCGTTCACCCTGACCCGATTGCCTATCAGGATGACATGGCCCATGTGGCCGATGTGCTTGAAGAAAACGATGACGACCGGACACTCGACTATATCACACAATTTTTAGGTGGCGTCGCGCGCAGCGCGAAAGATCATGGGCTACTTAAAGCGACAGAGGCACTTGTGGCGAAACGCGATGCAGGTCAGCCCGTGTCAACAGAACGCGCACGGATCGTTGGCATGATCCAAGATCGGTTAACGGAACGAATTGCAATTTAGCACGCGTTAGAGTGCCGGATCATTATTGGGGCGAACCAATCCTGTAAGATTGCTCAAGCTGTCGATCTGATGACCTGCTGTGTTAAAGTTCGCAGGGCTTAACCATGCCTTAAACGCTTCTTTCAATGCAGGCCATTCACTGTCAATCGCAGCATACCAAGCTGTATCGCGATTGCGCCCTTTGACAATCGCAGCTTGCCTAAAGACACCCTCGTAGCTAAACCCCAAACGTTGCGCGGCTCGGCGTGATGGTAAGTTTAGCGCATTGCACTTCCATTCATAGCGACGATAACCGGCATCAAAGGCCCATTGCATCATCAAGTACATCGCTTCGGTTGCTGCAGGGGTTCGCTGCAATGCAGGACTAAAGTTGATGTGCCCCACTTCGATTGAACCTGCTTGCGGGGAAACCCTTAAGAAACTCGCGACACCTTCGTAAGCCCCCGACGTTAGGTTCTTGATCGCGTAAAAAACAGTATCGTCCATTGCTTCGGTTTCGCGAACCCATCGGTGGTACTGCGACGACGATGAAAACGGCCCATAGGGCATGTAATCCCACACATGATCATGCCCCTCAAAGGCGCGAAACAATAGTGCTGCATGTTTCTCCGCGCTTAGGCGTTCAAGCTGGCAATACAGGCCGGTAAGAGTATCCAAAGTAGGATAAACTGGAACCTGCCAATTTTCTACAATTGGACCAAGACGTGCAGTGCTGAGAACAGAATTTACCATAGCTCAGACCATAGGCAGTTTTTCGCCACTGTCCAATTGCTTTGATGAAACGTGCAAGCGCAACATAACATTCCGCCACTCAAAAAGATCAAAAAAGGCGGCTAGGTTCTCACCTACCCGCCTCAAATTCATACGCCTTCAAGAGATTTAGTCTTGCGGAATGACCCGTAGCCCCAATTCCATAAGCTGGTCGCTCATTGGTTCTGATGGTGCAGACATCATCAAATCTTCGGCCTTTTGGTTCATCGGGAACAAGATCACTTCGCGGATGTTGGCTTCTTCAGCAAGTAACATCACGATACGGTCAATCCCAGCAGCACAGCCACCGTGGGGAGGCGCGCCATATTGGAAAGCATTCACCATGCCACCAAAACGTTTCTCGACCTCTTCTTTACCGTAGCCCGCGATTTCGAACGCTTTGAACATGATTTCCGGCTGGTGGTTCCGGATCGCTCCTGACACCAGCTCGTAGCCGTTGCACGCGAGATCATATTGATAGCCCAATACCTCGAGCGGGTCGCCTTGAAGTGCTTCCATTCCACCTTGTGGCATAGAGAATGGGTTGTGTTCGAAATCGATCTTGCCAGTTTCTTCATCTTTTTCATAGATCGGGAAGTCGACGACCCAAGCAAAGGCGAAGCGATCCATATCGGTCAAACCAAGCTCTTCACCGATCACGTTCCGAGCACGGCCAGCGACAGCTTCAAAGGCTTTTGGCTTGCCACCCAAGAAGAATGCAGCGTCGCCCAAGCCGAGGCCCAACTGTTGGCGAATTGCTTCGGTACGTTCTGGTCCAATGTTCTTCGCCAAAGGCCCTGCAGCCTCAAGCCCTTCACCTTGGTCACGCCAGAAGATGTAGCCCATGCCTGGCAAACCTTCTTGCTGGGCGAATTTATTCATGCGGTCACAGAATTTACGTGAGCCACCTTTGGGCGCTGGAATGGCACGGATTTGCGTGCCCTCTTGTTCTAGAAGCTTCGCAAAAATCGCAAACCCTGAACCCTCAAAGTGCTCGGAAACCACTTGCATTTTAATCGGATTGCGAAGGTCAGGTTTGTCTGAGCCATACCAAAGAGCCGCGTCTTTATAAGAAATCTGCTCCCATTCTTGGTCTACTTTGCGGCCGCCGCCGAACTCTTCGAACACGCCAGTCAAAACAGGCTGGATTGTATCAAAGACATCTTGTTGCGTCACAAAGCTCATCTCAAGGTCGAGCTGGTAGAAATCTGTTGGTGAGCGATCCGCGCGCGGGTCTTCATCACGGAAACACGGTGCGATTTGGAAATACTTGTCAAAACCAGAAACCATCAGCAACTGTTTGAACTGCTGCGGTGCCTGCGGCAAAGCGTAGAACTTACCCGGGTGTAGGCGTGAAGGTACCAAGAAATCGCGCGCGCCCTCCGGAGACGAAGCGGTGATGATCGGCGTTTGGAATTCTTTAAACTTTTTGTCCCACATCCGCTGGCGGATAGAGCTAACAACGTCAGACCGCAAAATCATGTTCTTTTGCATCTTCTCGCGGCGCAGGTCGAGATAACGATATTTCAAACGTGTTTCTTCGGGATATTCTTGATCGCCAAACACCATCAATGGCAGCTCGGCCGAAGAACCCAAAACTTCGAGATCGCGCACGAATACTTCAATTTCACCCGTTGGGATCTTTGAATTCACCAAATCAGCGTCACGCGCTTTTACGGTTCCGTCGATACGGATACACCATTCAGAGCGCACCTTTTCCATATCGGCAAACGCTGGGCTGTCAGGGTCGCACAAAACTTGAGTGATGCCATAGTGATCACGCAAATCGATGAACAAGATACCACCGTGATCGCGGACACGATGAACCCACCCAGAAAGACGAATATTATCGCCTACGTTGGCGGCAGTAAGGTCGGCGCAGGAATGGCTACGATAAGCGTGCATTTTATGGTCCCCTCTGTGGGCGAAAATCTTTGGGCAGATACACCGCTCAACGCCTCGAAAGTCAAGACGCTCGTGTAGCTGATCCCCTACATTCGAGCCAATAAGACAAGGAATATGACCTTAGTTGGTAAATCCATTCGGCCCAGACCAAATGAGCACAAGAAAAACTCTTAAATAAGCAGATCAGACGAACACTTCCTCTAACAGAACTTCGCCGCGTTCTTCAAAGTCTTCAAGCGCCAGATCGACTTCATTTGGGGTTGGGTTATCCCAAATTTTTCGTGAAATAATGCCTGCATCTGAAAGTCCCTTGCCGGTCTTTTCGAAGTCAATCAATGAGACGACTTCGTTCAATTGGACAGCTTCCCCCTCTCGGAACCAATAGCGTTTACACTGATCGCTAATAACTGGATCGATGGACGCAAATCGACGTAATTGCTCCTGAAAATCGAGATAGATTTTGCCTGGCCGCCTGAGTAAAATCGCAACCTTAGTGTCAGCGCCTGCCACGAAAGCAGCCAAATGCAGCGCTGAGTTGTCTGTCGATACAATCACCTTTGCGGCTTTGTAATGTTCTAGCTGACTTTGTAAATCGTGCTGCTGAGGGTGGAAGATTGTGAACCCCTCATCGCGCAAATGATCCTCTACCCGCTCCTCAAGAAGAAAACGACCACGTTTACTAAAGACTTCGCTGCGTGAGATATAGAGCTTTTCCGGCCCGTCAGCATGAACCCTTTCGCGCCAGCTTTTGTTGGTAAAGTCGCGAAATTCTGGAGAGCCCCCGATCATATCATTCACCCCGAAACCTTGAGGCGCGATAACAAGCCGTTCCACCCGCGTGGGCTCATTGATCGCAGTCGTCGGGGGCAAATCCCCCATACTACGGATCAACGGGCGCACCTGCGTTAAGCTTCTCTCAGGCCACGTCAGTTTTTTCTTTGGAAGAAAGAGGATCTGATCTATTTGACCAGGAAAGTGATCGAGAGCCCAAAGACGCGCGGTACTTTCACAAAGCGCATGCCCGAAGTGACCATAAGCCAGCCCTCCAAAAAGTATCGTCCCTTTTAACGTCGTTTTCACCTCATCGGCTTTCGGGAAATGCGGTTCAACTGTCGTCGGGCGATGGGCCGAACGATACGTCATCGCATCTTCGCAAAACTCACCTTCAGCAGTAAAAACTCCCGCAGGCCGTGCCATCTTTTTCTTCGAGCCCTCGCCCCAAGGAACGACGATAGCATCTTCAACGACGCGTATATTACCAGCGAGTGAGGCTTCGGGATTAAAATTCAACATCTAGTTAACTCGTACATCCAGTATATTGCGCTATTGTTTGATTTGCGCTTTTATATTTTTTTCCCGGTGTTTGCCATAGATACGAACGACACTCACACCCAATGTGATGTCAGTATATTTATCGTCCACAGCAACAATATGCGGAGCTTGCGGCCATTTTGTGAGGTCCAATGTATAGCCATCTTCCCAATACTCAAATTCAGTGATGCCGCCGTATTCTAGGATAAACGAACTTTTACCGGGACCCGCAGTAATCTTATTGTGGCCACCGCCAACAAAGATACGGTCATCCCCGCCATCAGAGCGCACGATATTGCGCCCTGGACCCGTGTGGATTTCCGAGCCACCTGGTCCGTCCGCAATATCGTCGTTTCCGGGTCCACCATAAATTTTGCTCCGCCCTTTACCCCCGCGGATCACATCATTGCCCGTACCACCATCAAGTACATCGCGTGCATTGCCGCCGATTAGCGTGTCATTGCCTGCACCGCCATAAAAGTAATGAACGTCTTTGCCGCGTCCTGATTTAGCAATTAGCATGTCATTACCGGCACCACCGTGGAAGGTGGCACCCCCATACTTCGGCCCTACCATCACGTCAGCACCCCGACTTCCTTGAACATTCACCGTGACACGTTCTGAAGTTTCGAAATTAATCGGCGTATCCGGATGTGCAACAATCGCCATTTCCTTGGATTCGCTTGGGTCATCCTCATTGCGCGACACAACGGTCGCGATGCGAATATTCTCGATGTAAGCTGGGGCATGCAGCACATAATCATCGGGTCCGCCCATGTACCACAAGGTATCGGTGCCGCCGTCTTCTTCTTCGCGGATTTTTTCGGCGTTTTCTCCGTAAGCCCAATAGTTGTTATCTGCATTGCCGCCTGCAAGAACCACGCTTCCGTCAAGCGACATCATTGCGTTCACACCACGCTCTGGCTTTTCAAACCCGCGCAAATCTAGCCCAAGATCAAGTGCGTTATCGATCAAGGTCTGACGCAGCTCTTTCAACGGCGCGGTTTCATGCAAATTCTCTGTCTCTCCAGGGTCCGAGATCAGATCGTAGACATGCTCTTCTCCATTTGGGTAACGGAAGTAGCGATATCGATTTAACTCTCCGGTCGCTGGCCGCACCGACAATGTTCCAAAAACGGATGTAATCGGAGACTTTGTTTCGTCGAAATTGCCAAAGCTATCATCCACCAACGGCAGCAGGCTTTGCCCAGAAACCCAATCAGGTCTGTAAGGTAACCCAGCCAAATCCATAATTGTCTTCGGGATATTATGCAGGGAAATCGGCCTGTCGATCACCTTTGGTTCTTTAATGCGCGCATTCCACAACCCTAAAGGAACATGCGCAGCGCTATCCCATTGGCTCATTTTGTGAAAGCTGTCGTGTGTCCCTAGATTAAACCCATTGTCGGACAATAAGATCACACTGGTATTCTGTGCGAGCTCCGACGCGCGCAACGCATCCATGAACCGCCCGATTTCATGGTCAACGTGAGAAATAGCAGCAAAATAAGCGCGTACAACTTCACGCCATGCATGGTCACCCGCCTTTTCAGGGGTCCAAGGCCCATTTGCGATATAAGCGGCCTCGTAGACAGCCATACCTTCTTGAGGGCCAAAATAATCCTCGGCAGCGGCTGTTTCTGGCCACACAATTTCGGCTGGGTCATAGGTTTGATAAAATCGGTCGGGGCACTGAAGCTTATAATGGGGGTGCTTGAAGCCAAGTTGAATCAAATGGCGCCGCGCTGGATCCGC
Source organism: Ascidiaceihabitans sp. (assembly GCA_023301665.1). Classification (GTDB taxonomy): domain Bacteria; phylum Pseudomonadota; class Alphaproteobacteria; order Rhodobacterales; family Rhodobacteraceae; genus Ascidiaceihabitans. The sequence goes on along the minus strand of JALZUL010000218.1, from coordinate 20,161 downwards.
TTTATCTAGATAATCAATCGCGTTTTGCGCAACTTGATAGTCGTAGAATTTACGATCTTGGGACCCATCATCATTTGGATACCCAACCCCAGAAATGCCTGGGCCTTTGTCCAAGTAATCTTTGACGTTATTACGCTTACCAGCGTCTTTCGCCGCAGGCTCTTCGTGAAACAGAACCCGTTTGTAGGTTTCAGGCATTGGCTTGTAATTGCTGTCCACTTTGCCAGTGGTAAAGGTACGAAAACCTGCGCGTCTCAGATCAAACTGCCACCCAGCTGTCGGGGGCAAAATATCACGCCAAAAACGGTTTAAGTCTACAAGGCCGGTTCGAAATGGCGAAAGCCCTGTTGCCAGCTCAGCGCGACACGGCGCGCACAATGGGACCGTCGCATACGCATTTGAGAACCGCACCCCCTCGCCCATAAAGCGATCAATGTTTGGCGTAGAAATCGTCAGCCCAAACGCGTTGCGCCACGTGAAAACATCAATCATGTCATCGATCCAAATGACACAAATATTATCGTTTTTTCCTGTGATCTTATCAAAGCTCATTAAAGACTGCCCTCATTCTCACAGTGACGCAAAACGGCATTTATTTGCTTTGTTTCTCTGGAGCATACATCTTGATCGATCCACAATAATACGTCCATGACGCGTGAAGACCCCAGCGTTTTAGTGATCCCCTTGCGATGTGAACGACATCCAAAGAACACATCACTTGCACCCTGAAAATCTGTGGCTATTTCAGACTTCAAAGTATCACTGGATACAGGCTGGACAACGTCAGACCCCAAAGTCGCAATTGTTAGGGAAAGCGCCCCTGCATCATAGCCCGCAATAATCCACCCGCCACCTTTGGGTGCAGGCATCAAAACCTCAGACTGTCCCTTTTGATCTTGCCAGCTGATTTTCCCGTCTTTCTCACTCAGGAACAGGTAGCTATCGTGTTGATTGGGGTTCACCGTCAAAAGCGTGCGGGCATCGCCATAATCAGATGCATATCTGATCGCACAACTGAAGCTCGTAGGATCGACCAGTGCATCGCTCACAACCAATCCAGCGTTCACTTCCCGCTCAAAACAAAGGCCGCCCTTTTCTGACAAACGCAAATTGTCATCGTTAGGCTTTGCCTGAACGGCTTCTACACCCAGCGCCTTTTGCGGTGACCATTTCTGAACTGCGCCGCTACTGTTACGATGCAGAGAGGATTCATCTGCCCGATACCAAACGGCCCCACTGTCATTAGGGTGCACAGTTTCCAAGCTGGGTTTATCACTGACCAAAAGCACCGCGTTCGGCACTTCGATATCGACGAAATGTGGCGCTGGTATTTCCATCAATGAACTGGCAATGCCGCTGGCAATGCCCATCTGTAAAGGGTCGCGCCTGTTTTGCTTTGATATTCCCATTCATCATGAATGGCACCACGGTTCGCAGGCATTCCATCATTCGAATGTTCCCACCCACATGCATATAACAATTTCAGGTCTTCGCCTTCTGGTGCGATATTGCAGGTAACAAGGAGATCGTTTGCATCGTCTGGTGCGACTTTGACACTCTCGACAACCACATCGTTTGTGCACCCTTCAAACGTGAACCCACACGAGCTGCCAGCATTCAACGGATCTGCTTCATCGACTACCAGCGCATTCAAAGATTGCGCGCGGCACCGAATAATGCGTCGGTCTGCTTCGCGCTCTGCCAGCAAAAACGTGGGGCAGGACCAATCAAGATCACTGTTGCAGCTTTCAATCGCGCAAGCATCCATTTCGGCCATCTGCTGCCTTGCTGTCGCAGTTGCTCGTCCGAAGTCATCCAGAGCAAACATGTAACTAGGAGCAGAATAGAAAAAATCGTGCCCCCCCTTATTCCATGATAAATCCCATTGCGCGCGCATGACCGGATGATCCGACACGACATGAGTGCCCGCTTCAAAAGGGGCTATGAAAAGCGGCTTTCGCAAACCATGATCGGCGAAAAGGTCGGTGACGTCTTGCATGATCTTGTACATGCCTTGCAACCATGCCTCACCATTGTCGCCAACCGCTTCAAGGGTGAAATCAAGACCAACGGCATACACCTTTGGTGGCAGCCCCAAGCTCGCGGCCGCCGCGCAAAAGTTTGCGGTCGTCTGACGGAAATTCTCCATTGCGGCACCGGTCGCCAATTGGTCAATTGATGAAGAGCTGTCGGTCTCGTTACGCACATATATGACTGGTAGCGCGCGATACTGTTTTTGCCGCCGCCCAACAATCTCATCAGCGACAAGGCTATCGCGCGTATGTTCATTCAAGCACTCTAACACATCATTTTCTTCGACCCGCTGAGTTCCCGCAGGACCCGCTGACCCCATATCGTCACCCGTGCTCAAGACGTGATAGGGGAATTGCACAGGCTCATCCGATGTCATCGCGCGTCGCGTGCCACCCAAAGACAACAGCCCAAACAGAGCCGTTGTTGGATTTGCGATAATGCTTGGAAAACCATCCCCATCGGCTTCTATCCGACGTCGGTAGTGACCTACATTTTGCGAACCGGGTAGGTCAGCATGAAACACGTACCATCCATCGACGGCCTGTACATCCCATGCATTTATATCACCCAAGACACTTGCATCGACAGGTTTTGAGGCACCCGAAAAATCCAAACGCTTTTCGATATCCGCGATCACGCTGTCAGCTAAATTAATACGAACGCCAGTTTCGTCAAAACCAATGACATCGCCATTTTGCACGCGCAACAAAACACCCCGTTTAGGCGTCTGAGTATGTGGAGTGTCTTGTGTCATGTCAGCTGTGCCACCTGCGTTCTTGGTTCAAAATTCTGGCCCTGTTCGAAGACAAGTATAGAACAGTTTACGGCAAGATGCTTTGGGTAATTTAGGCGTTTAAAACTGAAACTGCACTTTCCCGCAATCGCCCGAAGCTCATTCATAAAAAGGTTTCCACTTTTTTATCAAGCGACGATAACCACGGCTCTTCGCCATTTCAAAAAAGCCCAACGCAGCGGGGCGATTTGTTTCGTGTAAAAGAGTACCCATCTTACGTAAATATCGAAAACTATCCCTTCGCCCTTCGCGATAAGCCTTGCGCAAACCGCCCGTATCGGCAGCGCCGCGTACTAGATCAAAAAGCGTTTCTTGCGCCCCCATCTGCACCAAGGTTTGTATCCCAGCGTGACCGGCACCGTGTAAAAGGCCACGTGAATAGTGCTTTGGCTTAGGCAAGCGTGCCTCGTGCTTTTGATCCTGCCGATGCAGCGGATCAAAGAGAACAATGTACTTGGTCTTTTGGCTAGTCATGTATTTGGAAAGATCATATTTCCAACCCGTCATAGCTGCCCATTGCTCGGCATAGCGACGTTCAAATCGCACCTCTGACGGATCGATTGAAACCTGTGGAGAAATCGCTACCGCCCGCTCAGCTTCCAAACTTTGCGCCCCAAGCAAAGCGCCGTAGCCACCCATGCTAAACCCATAGGTGGTTATATCAATTTCATCACCAAGAAACGCGCGACAAGCCTCCATTGCAGGGAAAAAATCGTCGTTCTGATGCCAATCTTCCGCGCGATGAAACACGCACACATGGGCAATTTCGCGCTTTGTGAATGAGGCGGATCCCCACCCACCTTCGTCCGTCGTGAATGGATAATCAAACGGAGCAAACGCGACAACAACTCTAGGGTTAGAGCCTTGCTTCAAAGGCGTTAGTGGGGGCCCGTTGTATTCCAACCGCATGTGCTCACCTTCAAACACAATATGCCTGATGTGATCCAAAACAGTTTATCCCTCAACATTAAACTGGGAGATTCTGCGAACGCCCGTGGTGCTTTCCATCATGTCTTTTGCGAGCCGCATACACTTCACTTCGCGCAGGATTTCAAAATTCCGATAATGGATCATTTTGATGTCTTTATCCTCGGGCAAAGGTTCGCCGCGCAAACTGCCGCCTAAAATATAATGTTGTTCTTCTTCGAGAATGTTCCAATCCAACCCTGCTTCGCGGATCGCCAAGGGCAAGCTCATTTGATCTAAGTAAGGGCGCTTTTTAACGATATCGATCTTGTCGATCTCTTGTGCCAGACGCATCCAAACTTCGGCAAATGTTTCGCCATTTGGTCCGATCGGCCCTTCAGGAAAAACGATCAAACCAGCATTGAAGTAAGGCATCAGTTTGCGACGACGTTGGCGGGCCAACCATATCCGGTCTTCGGGCGGTTCGATGTCGCATGCCGCGTAGATATCTTTCCAAATCTTTTGACCGGACCAATACATCGAGGTCGCAGGTGCTACTGATACATGGCCCTCTTTGTACATTTGATCAGTCGTATTTTCGCCAATGAACAACATATCGGAATCCATGAAGGCCGAATATGGCGTATCTCGCGGCTCAAGTGCAGCGAGAAGCTTATTGCCGTGCGGATAATCAGGTTCGAAACGGCCGTCTGTTTCAAAAGACCGGATATCAACATCAAGCTTTTTGTAGATGCCCAGCGCTTTCTTATCCATCTCTCCGATGGTCGCACTGGGACAATACCCAACCAACTTAACTGGTTCTTTAAACTGCGTACGGATCGACGCGGCAAGAAAGCACCCCATATCCTGATACTTGGGAGGATCTACAATAAAAAAGATCGTTAGCTTTGGTTCTTGTTGGTTACTCATCTCGATACTCTCTGGGCCGGTTTCCGGTAGCTTTTTATACCCGCAGCGTCACAATCTGGGCACGCAACATTTCTTTTTAAGATCATCATCTGATGTTTCGCCCTACCTCTTTGACGACTCCTGCCAAAACCCTATCTCTCAGTGTCTCGTCGGCAAGCAGACTACAAACCGAATTGGCTTTTCGAACCATTTCTTGGCATTCTTTTGGATGCGTCTCGCACCAGCTGAAATTTTCCTCAAGATCACTTAGATCAGCGCGTAGCGGCACATAGTGTTCCCACGGCTTAAAATGAACAGATGCAAAGCTATCATAGTCGGTTTCCATAACAAAACCCAATGAACTGCTATTCAAGACCCAATAAAAATTAGAACCAATATCAGCCCCTGGCAAAACAGCTAGGTATTTGAACTTAGTCTGCTCCAGCATACTCAACCGTTCTTTTTTCAACCCGCCAATAAGGGGAAAGCTATCAAAATCGTGAAGGCCAAACTGGGTATATCCCACGTCAAAAAAAGGATGATCGTAACCCGTTTGGATGAAACGATGCCGGTCGATGGTCATCAACGCCCGCTCGGTATCTTCATCCGAAATCTCTTGGCGGGAGTTTTTATTGAGTAAGGCGTGCATTCGGATCATTCGTCCGCGACCATACTTCCCCAATCGGGCCCAACCACCTGCCGAACCGCGCCAACAAATCTGGGCTACCTTTTCAGACCAAGGAATATCTCGAAGGTCATCACTTCCTAAGAAACCGACATCTTCGATGCCTTGGTAGCCTGCCAGCGGCCATAAAATTTTACCTTCTGGTTTCGACTTTGGACGGTTGAAACAAAAGACAGGAGCAGCCTCATCTTCATTGGTAACCAAGGAGCGCGCTCGGTGGTCAGCCATATCTACAAAAAACGAATAATTGGGATCATATCGCGCGATCCCGAACAGGGCGTTTTTAACCTTTTCCCTATTCACCTTGGCACCCGATTTCTTCAACCTCCTGCCTTCAAGACGCCAGCCATTGTACGGGTCCACCTCCTCAAGAGAATGATCCCAAAGCAAAGCCATTCCAGAAAGCGCAGACTTCGCCAGCGCCAAGGTTGATGGGTTCATTCTAAGCGATGTTTTCGAAAAATCACCAACTTGATGATGAATAGAAGCTTCGAGGAAATCGCCTTCGTTGGTCATTTCATCAACACTCCTTGCTAACACAAAAGGATTTTCCGTTAGTCGCCAAAGATTAACGAAGAGAAAACTGCGCAGCAAGCCCAAGAAGCAAAGGATATTCCAACAAAAGCTAGAGTCGCTCTCGTTGATATTCTTGCCAGAGCTCCTCTTTCTCAGTTATGCCCTATCGAGTTGATCCGCTTAACAAGAGGTCCAGATGACCATTAGAAATGAAAAAACGCTTTTGCTTTGTGTGATGCGTAATGAAGCGCCCTACATTTTAGAGTGGGTCGCACACCATTTCGCACTTGGGATTGACGACTTACTCATTTTCACCAACCACTGTAATGACAATACCGATAAAATTTTGGACCGGCTTGAGGTTTTGATGCCTCACCGCGTTAAGCACCAACCAAACCCCAAAGTCATGTTTCCAGATCGAGGGATGTGGCATATTATGGCTCTTAGATATGCGGGCCACTTTGGGCGCTATCGCGCGGCGGATTGGCTTTATGTTACTGACGCTGATGAATTTCTTAACCTAAAAAATGGAATAACAACCCTAGACGAATTAATGGATGCTGTCGGCTCGACAGATGCAATTTCCTTCACCTCAGTGGCGTTTAACAGCAATGGCCACAAACATGCATCGCAAGAACTTGTCACTCACCGATTTACACAAACCTCTACAGATTTCGAGAACGCAGCAAGTACAGGAAATTCGTCAATTACAGCTGTAAAAACCCTTTATCGAAACACAATCGTCGGTCCCCGCCGACCGCATCGCCCAGTCACAAAGAACTTTTCAACATCCGGCGCTAAATGGGTCAATGGTTCCGGTGTTGCTCTTGGGCCATCTTGGACTGACGGCGCGGGCAAGGCCATCGACGGAAATGGTACGCGCGACTTTGCACAACTTAACCATTATTCAATAAAAAGCGCCGCTGAATTTCTCTTGAAGGTTGATCGTGGGGACGCCGTCAATGCTGACCGCCTAGGTGCGTCTCAAGAATACTGGGCCAACGCAAACAGAACTGGGGTCACGGATAAATCAGGCGTGGGATTATCCGCCGCTGCGCAAGAAATGTATGAGTACTTTTTATCGGACCCCGAGCTAAGGTCTTTACACGAAGAATCTTTTGAACTTCGCGAAACCCAATTGTCCAATATTCTCAAAACCAAAGGCGGCGAGGAATTAGCAAAGACAATTGGATATTTCGACTGATCCGCGCGCCTAGCTCGAGGGGTTTCGATCCAAAATAATCACTTCGGGAACAGAAAGCTCTTCGTTTTCCTGCATACGATCTTTCGCGCCGATTTCCGAATTGGTATGAAACACACGCGCCGCATTTCCGATCAAAGCGATGCGTTTAACGCCGCCAAAATTGATCTTTTTGAGTAGCTCACCACCCAGTTCTTCATAGGTGATACGCACCACGTTTGGCTTCACTTGCGCGATCAGTGCCTCAACGGCGGCGACTGTTTTGACAGGATCATCTTTATGTACGATCCGCTCGTTCGATTGTTTATACCGCGCCCCAAAATCGAAAGCGTTGCGTTCAATAATACTATCAGCAATCACTGTGCGTGACGCGTTATCCTCTTGAGCGCAAACATGGGTCCGCTCTTGCAAGGTACAAGTATACATTGAGAGAAAATTCACCCCCGAACCAAGGTCCAGCAGCCGATCCCCATCTTGAACCACGCGCTCTGTCAAACGAGCAAGTTTACGTTGGTATTTTCCGCGCATCACCATATCGAGCATGGACGGGGCAAAAACGCGAACATCCGCAGGCACTTCAATTCCGTGGTTCGAAACCCAATCAACCGCGGATTCAACAGACACGTCGATTTCCCCTGCAACGAAGCCATCACCACCTTCTGATGTGTCGCGGAACTCTGGCGATGGCTTTGTACGACGTTCCTCAATCGGTCGATCAGAATTCTCTTTCTCAACCCGTGACATTAGCGCTTTGATTTCATCAGGGTTCCGCGCCTTAGGCGGCTTTGCCTCGACTTGGGTAATCGGGATTTTACCCGCCTCGATAAGGCCGGCCTTTAGCTCCTCGTACGCTTCAGTTTGGCGATATTCATCAAGACGTGCCTCAACTTTCTCAAGAGCAGCAAAATGCAACTTTGACAAAATCGGATCTGTCAGAAGTTCATCCATAATCTCTTTGCGCCGCTCTTTGTAGCGCAGAACCTTCTCATCGCGCACTTCATTGCGATCCTGAAGCGCCCAATAATCCGAGTTGTATTTGTCTTTTTTGTTGTTCACGTTGCCCCGAAATTTTCGGATGGCATAACTGTCGACTGATTTGACAGCATAGTGGTTCAACTGAGCCCATTGGTATCCAACAGTACGACGGATAGAGCGCCAACCACGGAACTTGAAATAGTCTTCCATTGGCAAGCCAGAACCGTTCAACCACTTCACTGTATCCGGGAAGTCTGTCTCAAGATGGCGATTTTTGATTGATGGGCGGTGGATACCCAACTTCCAATAGTCGTGATCGAATTTAAAGAACGTCTTTACGCCCCAGCCTTTGTTCCACGTCGGTGGAGCTGCATAAAGGTACTGTTCAGTTACAGGATCACGACTCCAGTCGACCACATTGCCCGAACCAAATATGCGCCAAGTGATCACGATCCCGTTTGCATCCCCTGCCGCATCCAACATCGGGTCAAGTGTCCCATCCCCATAGTTGATGCAAAGGAACTCGTCGGCATCAAACATCAACACCCAATCCGCTTCACGGACTTTTGGTTCTGCTTGCGCATGTTTCATGGCCGACGGCTGTGGCTTTACGCCCTCAGGAATGTCGTTGCGTCGGTGATAACCTAACCCAAGCTCCTCCAGGCGGATCAACATGTCGTCGGTCCCGTCAGAGCAGTCATTGGTGTACACGAGAATTTTGGTGAAACCGACGGCAAGATGATGTGCATACCACTCCAAAAGGAATGGCGCTTCATCTTTCATCATCGAAATCGCCAGCAAATTTCCGTGCGGGCTTTTATGCGGCTTAATGTTCACAACAGTCGCCTTTGAGGTGATCTAACGAAGAGCTTTTGTCGGATCGATACCCACTTGTTCACACATACGAGCCGCGTATGAACCTGGAAGTGGCGCGTTCTTTTCCCACCACGGTTTTGTACCGTTGGTGTAAAGGTGAACCGACAACGTGTTCTCGCTAAAGTGCCCCTCAACGCGCCCATGCGGGTCATAAAACACGTCGTTCAATTGAAACGGAACAGGGTAAAGAACATCGCGGTCGCTGGCTTGTTCAAACTGCCCTGTTTGCTTGGCAAAGTAAGTGAACGCCTGCGGACCAAAGGCTGTCCGCTCTGCATTATAGATACGAGCAGCATGGGACAAACTGGTGTCTTGGCGGTCATACTTTTTGCGTTGGTTTTTATTCCACCACGCTGGGTAATCCGGCAAGTTGTCGTAATAATCGAGCAACTGATCCATCAGTTCGCACTCTTGTGGCAACCCAACGACACCACAGTTCAATGCACCAGCCATACCATGGCGCCCAAAAATATACTCTTCATCCTCAGGAAACGGGCGATGGCAAAATGCATCGCAATCGATCCAGATCGCACCGGTTTTTTGGATCATCTTGTACCGAAAAACATTCGATAGGAATGAAGCACTTGTCGCCTCAATCAGCTCGCGATCCAAATCCATAATCTCAGACGCTTTACGCACCTCGATCCCATCCGGAACGTTTGTGACCGTGTCTGCACAATACAAAATCGTCTTATGACCCTGCACAACATGCGACATTAAGCACAATTGGTTTAAATAATGAAGCTTCTCACCGATCCAAAGGGAGGCGACTGCGCGACGTTCACTCATACTGCTGTCCTCTAAAATGACACTTTTTCAGTGTTCGTTTCCTATTAATTGAATAGCGCAGCCAATCAGGCGTTGTAAACAAGGGCCTGCGAAGCAAGATTGACTTACTTCCGGCACCGTGACAAAAAAATTCATCGCCGTCACAATTTAACGGAGCCAAACCATGAATATTCTGGCTGTGACATGCATGCGCAATGAAGCACCTTATTGCTTGGAGTGGATAGCCCATCACCGCGCAGCAGGCTTTACCCAGTTCTTAATTTTTACGCATGATTGCACCGACGGAACTGGCGAAATTTTGGAGCTGCTGCCCGATGTAACCCATGTACCTTTTGATGTGACTGACGGAAAATCCCCTCAGTGGCATGCGATGAAGTTGGCCGATAATCATCCACATATGAAGCAGACCGATTGGGCAATGTTCTTTGATTGCGATGAATTCCTCGGGTTGGCTGCGCCATTCACTTGTGTTTCTGAACTGATCAAATCAGTTCCTAACGACACAGATGCTATCGCACTTCAGTGGCGTTTATTCGGGTCTTCTGGACTGATAGAATGGACCCAAGCACCCACCTTGGAGCGCTTTACCAAGGCAGCCCCTACCGACCTTGCTTTGCCTGCTGGCCATTTCTTCAAGTCCCTGTTTCGCCCAAAGCGGTTTCAAAAGCTCGGCATTCACCGTCCAAAGAAAAAGAAACCAAATGAACCCAAGTGGGTTCTAGGAGGTACCGCAGAAGCGCCGCAAGGTTTTGCAATGGATGACAATCGTATCAATCTATTTGGCTTAGCGCCCGCAACAAGAAACGCGTGGCTCAACCATTATTCAACAAGATCAGTCACTGAATTCATGATCAAGAGAGATCGTGGCTTACCCAACAGGCGCACCAAAAACATAGACCTAAGCTATTGGGCGGAAAGAAATTTTAATACGGTAGACGATCGATCCATTAAACATATGCTTCCTGCAACCACGGGCCAATCCCTAGAACTAGAAAAAATACATGGCGTCTCTTCACTATTAGAAACGGCTCGCGAAAAGCACCAACAAACGTTTACAAACGTGATGAAATCCCGCGAAGCTGTGATGATGTTTCTTCATCTTTCACTGCTTTCCGGGAGTTCAAGCCCCAGCCAGTATGAGATACGCTCTCACCTCGATCGCCTTGGCAAGGTGACCTCTTAATTGAGATTCCTACCGGATCTACAATTCTGACAAGTACGGCGGGTTCGCACCAGATCGTGAAACCGTAACGGCGGCCACTTTGGCGGCAAATGAAAGTGCTTGAGCCAAGCTGTCTTCATCAATATTTTCAAGCGCTTCTTTGTTCAGGAGCCCAAGATTGTGTAACTGAGCCAAGAAACCGGCATTAAATGTATCCCCCGCCCCAACCGTATCGGCAACGTCTACTTTCGGGGCAGTGACGAAGACGACATCTTGCCCTTGCACATGCGCTTCAGCGCCCTTGCTTCCCTTCGTTAGAATTACGATACCAGCACCTTTTTGATGCAAAACGTCGATCTTTTTGCTCAGAGGTAAATCGCCGGGGATTATCCAATCAAGGTCCTCGTCCGAGGTTTTTACGATATCAGCAACGGCTATCATGCGATCTAGACGACCGCGGTATGCATCCTCATCATCAATGAAGCTGATCCGGATATTGGGATCAATCATCACAACTTTTTGCCCGCCTTCTCGCGTGGCTAGATTCTCATAGGTCGTCGCTGCCGGATCAGCACACAAGCTAATACCGCCAAAATACAACGCGTCAACATCAGAGCCAACCACCGGCAGCTCGGATGTCTCAATCATCCGACCCGCTGAGTTTTCATCATAAAAAGTATATTGAGCATGCCCATCCGTTAACTTCACAAAGGCCAAAGTCGTTGGGCGCTTGCTGCGGATCAACAAATCTGTTGCGACATTCGAAGTGTTTAGTTCGCCGACCAGTTGCTCACCAAACAGATCGTTCGAGACGCCTGATAAAATTTTAGTCGGTATTTGGAGACGACCCAGTGCAATGGATGTATTGAAGATCGCGCCACCGGAAAGAGGTGCATAAGTGCTTTCGCCATTCACACCTACTACAGGCACCATATCAATCAGCGCTTCGCCGCAGCACAAAATCATCTTCTTTTCCCTTCGAAGGTTTTAGCACTTACCGGCTAAAACCGAAATACACACTCGCAATCAAGCTTAAGTTCAACGCCTACAACATGCTTCATCAAGGGTTGATATTCTTACTCAGATCACCAGTTTCCCTCGGCTCTCTATAACTCTACGCCCTACTAAACAACAGTTTTTGAGCATAAAGCTACTGACAGCTTGGCTCAAAAGCACGAAAAATACCCATTTTATGTTAGCGCCAACATTTCATTGGTAATTACCGGCTTCTGCAAGCTCCGATCGCGGAAGCAGCAAACCGGTTTACTTAGAAAAGGTGGCGTTCTTTGGCCAACAGCGCTGCTTGTGTTCGGTTCGAAACCTTGAGCTTGATTAGGATGTTCTTCACATGAAGTTTTACAGTCACATCTTGGATATCCAAGTTCCGTGCAATTTCCTTATTAGACAATCCGATGCAAAGCTGCTCGAGCGTCTCCATCTCTCTTCCCGACAGCGCCTGAAACAAACTATCCGTCGAAGCCTCCTTTGGGCCATTGTCGAAATCAAACGGGAAATACCGCTCGCCAGACAAGACAAATTTGATTGCATTCACCATAGTTGCTGCGGGCAATGATTTAGGAACAAACCCATCCGCCCCGCGTGACATCGCAGAGTTGGCGACATCCCGGTTGGCAACGCCCGACATCAAAATAACCTTTGTGTCTGGATAAGCTTTCTTCGCTTTATCCAAACCATCCAAGCCGTTCATTCCAGGCATATGATAATCAAGGATTAAAAGATCAAAGGAAATCAGGTCGTTCATCGTCTTTAAGGCTGAATCAAGGTTCGACGCAGACGCCACCTTGAAACCTTCAATGGTGGCAAGATAAGCGACTATTGTTTCGCGGACGAGATCATGATCGTCAGCTAAAATAATATTTGGCATATGCTTTTGTTCCTTTATTCAAAAAAACCCTATACCGAAAAAATGGTCAAATAAGGACTGGTCTATACTTAAGTATAGGTCGCTATACCGCTTCCTCCAACATTTCATTTGAATGCATGTGGAACCCGTATCCAAAAATATGGGGACCGTGTTCTGACAGCACAGGTCGTCAATCCTAAGTCTCGATATTACTTCACGGCTCACTTTTCGACTCACGGCTAACATTTAGTAACTTAAATTCGGTGAGTAATTGTTGGCCAAGGACCCACTGTTGGTCATTGATCATTTTTCGCAGTCTATTGGCCACATCGACGCTTAGCCAAGGGTGTTTTGACATTGTTCAGTGGTATTTCCGATCACCTACTTTACGCGAGCCCATGGTACATTGTTACACCATACGTATCGCTTCATAACTTATCAGCTTATACACCAAAGAGGTATGACATCATACAACTATTGACTTAATTCAAATCCATATTTATCGCCAATTGCGACACCAATGTTCGGTATCATCAGAAAATGAAAAGGACTTGCCTCATGAATAACCACGCTAAGCCAGTTGTTGGCGCACCGTTCCCAGCCATCTCGGTTCCACAACTCGGCGGAGGCACCATGAATATTGGTGGCGCGACCGAAGGTTGGACCTTGTTTATCGTTTACCGCGGGCGCCATTGTGGCCGTTGTAAAAACTATCTGAACGGCCTCGAGGCAATGAAGGCGGATTGGGAAAAATCCGGCTTCACTGTAAAGATTGCTTCTGGTGATACAATCGAACGCGCTCAAATGGACATCGACGAGTTCAAGTGGAGCATGGACGTAGGTTATGGCCTAACCGTCGAACAAATGGTAGAATTGGGCCTCTACATCACAGAACCAAACAACAATGGCGACGCGATTGCTCGTTTTGCGGAACCTGGGATTTTCTGCATCGACCCTGATGGCAACATCGTTGTCGCAGCAATTTCAAATGCACCATCTGCACGTCCTGATCTGGTCCAGCTTCTAGATGGCATGCAGTTTACGATTGCAAACAACCTACCATTCCGTGGCACAGCAGTCGTTTAACTAACTTCACCAAGTCGGGTGATCAAACCTGCGGAATATTCGTCTAATGTAGGAGCGGTTTTTTAAAATCGCTCCTACATCTCTTTTACTTAGTCAAATATCGACACACAGAAACCTTGACAGGTTCATCTCATAACCACCGAAATCAGAACGCTTCGAAATAAGTTTGAATGGCGGTTTTTCGGTCGTTGAGTTGCATCACTTTTTCTCTTTCGTTTAGGTGCCCCACCCAATCGCGCGCCAACCAATCAAAAGTTATCTTTAGGCATCAAAAGCCGAAATACCCGCAAATCATGGGGAGCGGGGAATCGAGCAATCAAGCCGGCACTAAAGAAACCATCCATCTCGACAGCCAGAAAAAAGGACTGATCGCAGAATTTCAGGGCGCTCACGCCTACGAAAACTGTGTCTACTAGGCACTAATAGGCCATTGCCTGTATCCAGCATCAAATTCGATATTTTCCAGATCCCCACAGATCGAGGGATAGCCATAAAAATAGAATATATAGAGGGGAAAATTTGACCGTAAGAGCGGTTTTTTGTATCGAAGCTCCACACTTACCCGCTGCGAAAAAAAGTAAGTGGTGAGCCCGTCCGGGCTCGAACCGGAGACCTACTGATTAAAAGTCAGTTGCTCTACCAACTGAGCTACAGGCCCACTAGGCGGGTATCTAGAAAGAGTTGGCGGTAGGGTCAAGCCCTTAATTTCAACTTTATTCGGTAGTTACTGGATTCACTTGTCAACGAGAGGTATATGGCCAAAATGTTAGATAAAAACGCCCCTCTTTTTCCGTTCATGAAAATGCACGGACTCGGAAACGACTTTGTTGTGGTTGATGCACGTGTGCATCCCCTTACAGTTACAGAATCAATGGCACGCGCCCTAGGTGATCGTCACTGTGGCGTTGGTTTTGACCAATTGGCAGTCATCACCCGTGATACTGGCCAAGACGCCCCAGATGCTCATCTGACATTTTATAATTCGGATGGAACGATTGCGGGTGCTTGCGGGAATGCAACAAGATGTATCGCGCGTTACATCATGGATCAAACGGGCGATCGATCCCTTACACTGACAACAGAGCGTGGCGCCCTAAATGCCATCGACTTGGGTGATGGTGTAACCTCGATCAATATGGGTCATCCGCAATTGAACTGGGACGATGTTCCACTGTCGCAAGACATCCGTACACTTGAATTGCCGATCGATGGCAAACCCACAGCTACAGGTATGGGAAACCCACATTGCACGTTCTTTGTAGATGATGTCGCCGAGATTGACCTCGAAAAGCAAGGCGCGCTTTTTGAACATCATCCGCTTTATCCAGAACGCACCAACGTTCAATTTGCTCAGATCATCGGACCCGATCATATTCGCATGCGTGTCTGGGAGCGCGGTGTTGGCGTTACACTTGCTTCTGGGTCCTCATCATGCGCTACAGGCGTCGCGGCTGCCCGTCGCGGCTTGACGGCGCGCAAAGTACGCATCGACCTTGATGGCGGCACCCTAGATATCGACTGGCGTGAGGATGGTGTTTGGATGACAGGTAAGACGATGCATGTATTTTCGGGAACTTTAACCCAAGCATTTTTGGATAGCATTCAATGACAGTTCCAAAGTTCTCAAACCACGGCTGCCGATTAAACGCCTATGAAACCGCAGCGATGAAAGAGCTCGCAACGACGGCAGGTTTGAAAAATGCAGTTGTTGTGAACACCTGTGCGGTCACCGCAGAAGCTGTACGCAAAGCGCGCCAAGATATTCGCAAGTTACGTCGCGAGAACCCCGATGCACGCCTTATCGTTACCGGCTGTGCCGCACAGACCGAGCCAGAGACCTTCACCTCAATGGAGGAGGTGGACGCTGTCATCGGCAATACAGAAAAGATGCTTGGTGACACTTGGAAAGGACTGGCGGCCGATTTCATCGGGGAAACTGAAGCCGTTCAAGTCGACGACATCATGTCCGTCACCGAAACGGCAGGCCACCTGATCGATGGGTTCGGCACCCGAAGCCGCGCCTATGTACAGGTGCAAAACGGCTGTGATCACCGCTGTACGTTTTGCATCATTCCTTACGGCCGTGGCAATTCACGCTCCGTCCCCGCAGGGGTGGTGGTTGACCAAATCAAACGCTTGGTGGACGGCGGATACAACGAAGTGGTGCTCACGGGCGTTGACCTGACATCATGGGGCGCCGATTTGCCCGCAACACCCAAACTGGGCGATTTGGTCCTGCGCATCCTCAAACTGGTGCCCGATCTGCCGCGCTTGCGGATCAGCAGCATCGACAGCATCGAGGTGGACGACGCCCTGATGCAGGCCATCGCAACCGAGCCACGCTTGATGCCGCACCTGCATCTGTCCCTTCAGGCGGGCGATGATATGATCCTCAAACGGATGAAACGCCGGCACCTGCGCGATGATGCAATCGCCTTTTGCCAAGAGGCGCGGCGTTTGCGCCCCGACATGACATTTGGCGCGGATATCATCGCGGGCTTTCCAACCGAGACGGAAGAGATGTTCGCCAACTCGCTGGCGCTTGTCGCGGAATGCGACCTGACGTGGTTGCATGTGTTTCCCTATTCCGCGCGCGCGGGCACCCCGGCCGCAAAAATGCCTGCAGTGGATGGCCGCATCATCAAAACCCGCGCCGCACGTCTGCGGGCTGCGGGCGTTGCCCAAGTGGCCCAACACCTGACGGCACAACGGGGCAAAGTGCATCAAATCTTGATGGAAACCGCGCGTATGGGACGGACCGAACAATTCGCCGAAGTGGCCTTTGACGCCGATCAACCCGAAGGACAGATCGTGCGTGCCAAGATCAGTGGCCACAGCGACGCACAGCTTGTTGTCGCAGGCACCTGAGGGGGCGCTGCCCCCGCTTCGCTCCCCCGGAGGTATTTTCGGCAAGATGAGACCATAAGAGGGCCCATCTTGCCGACAAAGCGCGCCATTCCAAGCGTGCCTCACCTTGCACGGCCATCGGCTCTCCAGCCTGTACCGCAGATTGAGTCTACGCCGTCGTGGTGAATATTTTCTTAATGGTTCCTCCGGTTCGATTATTGAGCGCCTCGACAGCTGATGAGACCCGCCCGCTCCAAATGCACCGCCCAAGTTCACCTTGCCCCGCAAGCCGCATTCCCCCAATCTCCAAGCCAACCGCCACATACACATAAAGGTCGTGCCTGATATGCAGCTCATTTCTTCTCCCTCCTCTCCTTTTGTCCGCAAGGTTCGCGCACTGATCATTGAGGCGGGCCTGACAGAGCGTATTACCCAAACACCAGTGGCGACCACCGCGCTCAAGTCCGATCCACAGGCCGTCGCGGCCAATCCAATGGGCAAAATCCCTGCGCTCATTCGCGATGATGGCCCTGCGCTCTATGACAGCCGCGTTATCACGCGCTATCTTGATGCTTTGGCGAAAACCAACCTTTATCCCGAAGGCCGCATCTGGGAGGTGCTGACGCTTGAGGCGACGGCGGATGCGATCATGGAGGCCTGTGTGTCGATGACCTACGAGGCCCGCTTGCGCCCTCAAACAGAGCAAAGCCCCGCGTGGGTTGAGGCGCAATGGACCAAATCCGCGCGTGGTATCGCCGCGATAAATGCCCGCTGGATGAGCCACCTTGCCGGACCGGTCGATATGTCGCATATCGCCGTGGGGTGCGCGCTGGCCTATGTTGATTTTCGGCATGACGGGCGCAATTGGCGCGTCGGGAACGAAGCATTGGCCGCTTGGGAAGATGCCTTTCGCCAACGAGACTGTATGGCGGCAACCGCGCCCGCTGATCCGACCTAGCGGATCGTAAACGCAGACGCGCGGTTTGCGGAGTGTGCCAAGGGGCACCGCCATGAATTTGGCGCGGCCAAGCCAAGGTTGGCGCGCGCGCGGGTGATGATCAAGGGCACATTTATCACGGCCTAAGTCTATACCCCATTGTGATGTGGCCATTGGCATTCCCAGAATCGTGTAAATGCCTGCGGTTGGGGCCTATATTTTGTGCAAAATTGCGCTCTTGATGCCGCACCTCGCGCCGTGTCGTGCCCCCTGCGCCGTAATGTCCGCTGGACGCCTCGCAGTTTGGGGGCTAAATACCGCTGAAATACGCTTGGAAATAACCGCGTCTCGCCGATTCTGTTGTGGCCATGGCCCGTCCTTTGGACCATCCGCCCCAGCATATCACGCCATCGCCACAAGACTGGTGCGGTGGAAAGGGGGGGCACATTAACATGGAGATGCACCTCGTGTCACACGCAGACGACCATCAGGGCACACGCCGCGATTTCATCTATTACGCCACCGCAGGCGCCGGGGCTGTTGCCACCGGTGCGGCCGTTTGGCCTTTGGTGAATTCGATGAACCCGTCCAAAGACGTGCTTGCGCTGGCTTCATTCCGCCGCGATCTGTCCGACTTGCAAGAGGGCATGCAAATCGTTGTGCTCTGGCAGGGCAAACCTGTGTTCGTGCGCTTTCGGACCCCAGACGAGATTGCCGCCGCGCAAGACGTCGATGTCGACAGCCTGCCCGATCCATTGGCAAACAGTGACAACCTCGGCGATGAAGCCGCGGCCACCGATGAAAACCGCACCGTGTCGGTGTTTGATGGTGGCGAAGGGTTCGAGCCGACATTCCCCCCCGGCGCTCTTTACGTCTCCTCGGGCTTGTGCACGCACCTTGGCTGCGTGCCTGTGGGCGAAAGCGGCGATTTTGGAGGCTGGTTCTGCCCATGTCACGGGTCGCATTACGATACTGCGGGACGGATTCGCCGTGGCCCCGCGCCGCGCAACCTGCCCATTCCCTATGCTGTCCTCGTTGAGGACACCGTTATACAACTTGGTGAGGAGGCTTAACCATGGCTGGTATTCCGCACGATCACTACGAGCCCAAGACAGATGGCCAAAAGTGGCTTAACAAGCGCTTGCCAATTGCTGGCCTGCTCTATGACACTCTGTTTATTCCAACGCCAAAGAACCTTAATTGGATGTGGATCTGGGGCATTGTCCTCGTGTTCACGCTGGTGTTGCAAATCGCCACTGGCCTGTTCCTTGCCATGCATTACGTCGCCGATACCGAGCTGGCCTTTAGCCGGATCGAACACATCATGCGCAACGTGAATGGCGGCGCGATGATCCGCTATGTCCACATGAACGGCGCATCGCTGTTCTTTGTGGCGGTCTACATGCACATTTTCCGGGGCCTCTACTATGGCTCTTACAAGGCCCCCCGCGAAGTGACGTGGATCATTGGTGTCTTGATGTTCGTCTTGATGATGGGCGCGGGCTTTATGGGCTATGTTCTGCCTTGGGGTCAGATGTCCTTCCACGGTACGGCCGTTATTACGGGCCTGTTTGGCGCTATTCCTTTCGTGGGTGAGGCGATCCAGACATGGTTGCTTGGTGCCTCGGCCGTTGGCCAACCGGCGCTGAACCGCTTCTTTGCGCTGCACTACTTGCTGCCGTTTATCCTTCTTGGGATCACCATGGTCCACGTGTGGGCTTTCCACACCACGGGCAATAACAACCCAACTGGTGTTGAAGTGCGTCGCACAAGCAAAGAAGACGCGGCCAAAGATACGCTGCCGTTCTGGCCATACTTCGTGATCAAAGATCTCTTGGCCCTTGTGGTTATCTTGATCGTGTTCACGGCCGTTGTGGGCTTTATGCCCAACTATCTGGGCCACCCCGACAACTACATCCCCGCCAACCCTGCGGCGACACCGGCGCATATTGTTCCGGAATGGTACTTCTTGCCATTCTACGCGATCTTGCGTGCCTTTACCGCCGATGTTTGGTTGGTAATGCTGGTCGACTGGGTCACCTTCGGGATCGTTGATGCCAAGTTCTTTGGTGTTGTGGCGATGTTTGGCGCGATTGCGGTGATGGCTCTGGCCCCATGGCTCGATACATCCTCCGTGCGGTCGGGTCGGTATCGTCCGATGTTCAAATGGTGGTTCGCGCTGCTGGTGATCGACTTCATCGTGTTGATGTGGGTTGGTGCCCGCCCGGCTGAGGGGATCTATCCGTATATCTCCTTGATTGGTGCCGCCTATTGGTTTGCGTACTTCCTCGTGGTCCTGCCGTTGCTTGGTGTGATCGAAAAGCCGTTGGCCCAGCCAGCGACAATCGAAGAAGATTTCGCCGCCCACTACCCGAAATCAACCGGCACACCGGCTGAGTGAGAAGAAGGAAAATAATAAGATGTTCAAGAAACTCACTCTGACAACCGCTGTTGCTCTTGGCCTCATGGCCGGAGCAGCAAACGCGGCGGGCGATTCTCATGTCGAGGACTTCGATTTCTCGTTCGAGGGCATGTTTGGCAGCTATGACCAGATGCAGCTGCAACGCGGCCTGCAAATCTA
>JALZUL010000217.1 GCA_023301665.1 Ascidiaceihabitans sp. | reverse complement strand
ATCGCGTCCTGTTTTTTCAAAGAGAACACTCACTTCAAGACGCAATGGTAGGGCGTGAAGTGAGTGTTCTCTTTGAAAAAACAGGACGCGATGCCGGGCAAATGGTTGGCAAGTCTGAATACCTGCATGCGGTGCATGTTGCCGACACACAGGCAGGTATCGGTGACATTGCAAAAGTGAGAATCGTTGGTGCCGGTACGAATTCCCTGAAGGGGGAGTTGCTTTAAATTTATGCTAGGGAACCCGTTTGGCGTGTGATTGTTAGTCGGGAAAATAAAATATCTGGGTATTTTTGCCAAAAAACATAGAAATTATACTATATCTTGTGATTGTTCTTCACATGTGCGTATTTTCCTCATATCTTGATAAAAACAGTACATGAGCCAGCGTGCAATTTAACGATTAAGGTTCTTGCGGCGGAATATAAAGATAAGGGAACGGGGCTTTGGCTTATAAAATCTCTGATACAATACGTATAGCTTTGGCGGGGACTGCTGCTGTAGCAGTGTCATTGACGATGATTGCATCGTCGGCGTCTGCACAGGAAGGTCTGCTTGGCGGTAAGCGTAACGGGGCGAATGATCGGTACGAACCGACAATCTGGATCGATCCAGATGGATGTGAGCACTGGGTATTTGATGATGGGTACGAGGGCTACATGTCTCCGCACACCAATCGCCAAGGTATTCCAGTCTGTCGCCGCGGTAATGTCTGTGGTGTTATGGAATCCGATCAGTTTTTTAAGACTGATAGCTACAGAATTTCCGGGGCAGGACGTGAACGTTTGGCCGCATTCTTTCAAGAGACTGCTGCAACAAGCTACATCATCACGGGCCATACCGATGCACGCGCCTCTGACCAATACAACATGAGGCTCTCATTCAACCGCGCTACTGCAGTAGCTCAGGTTGCTCAGGAGGCAGGAGCGCGTATTGCAGACGTACGTGGTTACGGCGAGCGTTCGCCAGTAGCGACCAATAAAACCGCACACGGTCAGGCGAAAAACCGCCGCGTTGAAATTATTTGTATTCGATAGGGAAGAGATCCATGAAATTTTTAACAGCATCTCTTCTTGTCTCTGTAATGGTTCTTTCCGCCTGTGAAGGCGGTCAAGGCAAAGTTAGAACAGACAAAACAATCGACTATGGTCCAGGTCGTAAGCACCTAAGCCAGTTGGTCGCTGGTGTTTGGGTCGACCCAAATGGCTGTGATCACTGGATCATTGATGACGGCATCGAGGGTTATCTGTCTCAACGTTTGGACCAATACGGCAAACCCGTTTGCTCAGGTATCGCTCCACCAAATACCGTTACTGGGCCCTTCCAGGGCAACGCAACGATTGGGAATGTTCTTGGTAACAGGAGTGCTGCAGTCGATCCCGCAACACCTTAAAGTGACAAAAATATAGCTATTGAGCCGGAACGTTTTTTTCGTTCCGGCTTTTTTTGTGACCATTGCGTGAATATCTTGATTGTGCAGTTGACCTTCTCGATGAAGAAGGCACTGTTAAATAACAACCAACCTTTGTGAACCAGGAGCACATATTTGTCCCCAAACGACGTAGGCCAAGACGCAACACCCGACCACGCAAACACCAGCGAAGCGCGTGTTGAATTTCCAGATAACCGACTTTTGATCGATGTATGCGGAGAGTTTGACAACAATCTTGCGACAATCGAAACGGCTTTAGAGGTCCAGATCATTCGGCGGGGCAATACCATCGTTGTTATCGGGGAGACAGAGTCTCGCGACCGAACCTTGGAAATCTTGAATGCCCTTTATGATCGGCGGACAGCTGGTCGTGATGTAGAAGCTGCAGATGTTGACCGCGAGTTGCGCATGGGTGGGCCTGATGCCGACACAGGCAAGCGCCGGATCGCAATGGGTGATCAGCTCGAGATGTCAGTTGGCTCTAAGTTCGAGATCAAAACACGCAAGAAGCTGGTTGAGCCGCGCACTGATGCCCAAAAAGCCTATGTGCAGTCGTTGTTTGAGAATGAGTTGGCGTTTGGCATTGGCCCTGCTGGTACAGGTAAAACCTATTTGGCCGTTGCGGTCGGGGTTTCGATGTTCATTGGTGGGCACGTGGACAAGATTATCTTATCTCGTCCGGCCGTAGAGGCGGGCGAGCGATTGGGTTTCTTACCGGGCGCGATGGAGGACAAAGTTGATCCCTACATGCAGCCGCTTTACGATGCATTAAATGATTTTCTTCCTGCCAAGCAATTGATCCGGCTACGCGAAGAAAAAGTGATCGAAATCGCACCTCTTGCTTTCATGCGGGGCCGTACACTTGCCAATGCCTATGTGGTCTTGGATGAAGCGCAGAATGCAACAACCATGCAAATGAAGATGTTCCTCACCCGTTTAGGCAAAGGGTCTCGGATGGTGATTACAGGGGATCGCACACAAATCGATTTGCCGCGCGGTGTGCCCTCTGGATTAGCAGATGCCGAACGGCTGTTGAACAATATCCCTAAGATCAGTTTCAACTACTTCACCTCGAAAGATGTTGTGCGTCACCCATTGGTTGCGGCGATCATCGAAGCTTATGAGGCTGACGAACCTCACAATAAGCCCGCTTGAGCAGTTTAAACATGACACTGGCCGAGGTTGATATCGTCCTTGAAGACGATCGTTGGTCCAAAGTGGACATCCAAGGGATTGGGCAAAAGGCGGTTGAGGCGGTTCTTGAACGTCTCAATATCGATCCATCTGATGTTGAGGTCTCAGTCCTTGCCTGTGATGATGCACGTATTGCAGAGCTGAACGCTGATTTTCGCGAAAAACCTACCGCGACCAATGTGTTAAGTTGGCCTGCGGAAGAGCTGGCAGCAGATGAGGACGGTGGCGCGCCGGATCTGCCTGTAGCAGATGTGACGGGTGCGATGGAGCTTGGGGATATTGCGATCAGTTACGATACCTGTGCCGCAGAAGCCATGAGCGCAAACAAGCCAATGCCGGATCACGTGATGCATTTGATGATCCACGGAACGCTTCATTTATTAGGCTACGACCATGTACGTGACCAAGATGCCACGCTAATGGAGGGTTTAGAGGTAGAAATACTTGAAAATATGGGGATAGATAACCCATATAGGACCACTCAAGCGGATTGACCCGCTGAAAAGGAATAGCAGTATTCTCTGCTGATACAGAACGGAAGCCAATGGGCGACACAGAAGACGGATCGTCTGGCGCAGCGCAACGCGCGCGGTCAGACAAAGTAACGAATACCCCTACGCATATTGGGGACACCACTGCTGCCGTAAATGGCGCACATGAAACGCTGAGCAAAGCCCCGAAATCAGGCGGCTTCTTTTCGCGGGTATTTGAAGCGTTAAGCCCTACAGAAGCTCAAGTGGTTCCGGTTGATACCCCACATCCAACAGATCCGAAACCTGGTCACGGAATGATGAATCTGCGGCGCATGCGGATCGAAGATGTGGCCGTCCCCAAAGTCGAAATTTCAGCGGTTTCCAAGACGGTTTCCCTGCAAGAGCTGGTCGCGAAGTTCAAGGAAAGTGGCCTGACGCGTTTGCCCGTTTATGACGGCACGCTTGATACGCCCATCGGTTTTGCACATCTGAAAGACCTTGCATTGACGCATGGCTTTAACGGTGCTGATCAAAGCTTTGACCTTGAAAAGATGTTACGCCCCTTGTTGTTCGTACCGCCGTCAATGGCGATCGGCGTTTTGCTCACCAAAATGCAAGCCGAACGTCGGCATATGGCGCTGGTGATCGATGAATACGGTGGGGTTGACGGTCTTGTGACCATTGAAGACCTGATCGAGCAGGTCATCGGTGAGATCGAAGACGAACATGACGTTGACGATGACCAATTCTGGAGCGTTGAGAAATCGGGTGCATATCTGGCGCTGGCTAAAACGCCGCTTGATGATTTCGAAGCCGAGGTGGATTTATCTTTGACCAAACATGAAGATGTTGACGGCGAAGACATCGAGACACTTGGCGGCTTGGTCTTTATGCTTGCGGGCCGCGTTCCGGCGCGTGGCGAGGTCGTGATCCATCCAGATGGGCCAGAGTTCGAGGTCATCGATGCGGATCCACGACGGATCAAACGCCTTCGTGTTTGCTTGCCCGAAAAAACCGGATGATCCAGATATTCAAAGCCTTGCCGCCTTGGGCACAGTACCTTTTGGCTATTGTGCTTGGGGCAGGTGGGGCGTTGGCTCAGGCCCCTTTTTATCTCGTCCCAATGATTTTTGCGATGATGACACTCGGTTTTTTACCGCTGTCGTCGTCAAACAGCACCCGCCAGGCGGCTCTGTTTGGAGCGTTGATAGGCTTTGGCTATTTTGCTGTGACATTGCATTGGATCACCTCACCTTTCCAAGTCGATGCTGAACGCCATGGATGGATGGCCCCCTTTGCATTGGTCTTTTTGGCAGCGGGCATGTCGCTGTTTTGGGGGTTTGCATTTGGCTTGGCGCGCTTTTTAGGGCCCGCTTGGGCTTTGGCGATTTCGTGGCCATTGGTGGAACTGCTGCGCGCCTACATTTTCACAGGCTTTCCATGGGGCACGCCGCCACAAGCATTGGTTGATGTCTTAGCGGGGCAGGGTTTAGCAGTGCTGGGACCACACGGTGTTATGCTGTTCATGGCGGTTCTTGCTTGGCTGCTGTTTGAGGCGATGCGGTCTACATCCCGCCTTAAGAGCGGGATCATAGGGGGTATTGTGTTGCTCCTTACGCTTTTGCCCCCTTTGCGTGGTGCGCCTGAATTGACCCCGCACACAGTCCGTCTTGTGCAGCCCAATGCAGCCCAAAAAGACAAGTGGGATCCCGTCAAATCGCGCGTGTTCATGGACCGTCTGTTGACCTTCACAGCATCAGGTGAGGTTCCGGATTTGGTTCTTTGGCCTGAAACGGCGGTGCCTTACCTTGCACACAACGCGCCGGGTTTGCTTGAGGCTGCTGGCCAAGCGGGGCGTGGTGCCCCTGTCGCGCTTGGGATTTTGCGTGTTGAAGAGACTGCCTTGCTCAACAGCATGGTGGTTTTGGATCAAACGGGAAAAATCACTCAGACCTACGACAAGCACCATTTGGTGCCTTTTGGCGAATATATTCCGTTGCGCTCGCTCTTTGCCGGTTTGGGATTGCGCGCGATTGCGGATGTCTTTGGCGATGGGTTCGCGCAAGGTGACGGCGCTGAAGTTGTCGATTTTGGTCCGCTGGGCAAAGCACTGCCGCTGATCTGTTACGAGGCTGTCTTTGCACATGATGTCGGGGCAACACCCGAGCGACCCAATTTCCTGATGCAGCTCACGAATGATGCATGGTTCGGTAATCTCGCAGGCCCCAAACAACATTTGGCCCAAGCGCAGATGCGCGCGATTGAGCAAGGGCTGCCCATGGCACGCGCTGCCAATACGGGGATCAGCGCGATGATTGACCCTTACGGGCGGATTACGCAAAGCTTAGGTCTGAACGAGGCTGGGTATATTGACGCATCCCTTCCCAAGCCGCTTAAGCCCACATTTTATAGCAAAAGTGGTGATTTACCAATTACCGTACTCCTTCTTTTCGTTGCATTCACGACTCTATTACTAAAAATGCGCTCCAGACGCAGGGCCTAAGGATTGACCCCGACAGGGTAGGTCGTTACCGCAAGAAAAAGATGCGCTGCAACGGCTTCCTGACGTGGCGCACACATAATCATTGGAGCACTATTCGCATGTCCCGTAAAAATTATACCTTCACCTCAGAATCCGTTTCTGAGGGTCACCCAGATAAAGTCTGTGACCGTATTTCTGATGCCGTTTTGGATGCTTTCCTCACCGAAGAGCCCGAAGCGCGCGTTGCTGCGGAAACCTTTGCCACAACAAATCGTATTGTTATTGGCGGCGAAGTTGGCCTGTCTGATCAAGCCAAGTTGAAGGACTACATGGGGCGTATCGATCAGATCGCGCGCGACTGTGTGAAGGACATTGGATACGAGCAAGACAAATTCCATTGGAAAACTGTCGAAGTCACAAACCTTTTGCACGAGCAATCCGCGCACATCGCCCAAGGCGTTGATGCGGCCGCTGACAAAGACGAAGGCGCGGGTGACCAAGGCATTATGTTTGGTTACGCAACCAAAGAAACGCCCGAGTTGATGCCAGCACCGATCCAGTATTCGCACGCAATTTTGCGCCGCTTGGCCGAAGTACGCAAAAACGGCACCGAGCCGGCCTTGGGCCCAGATGCCAAAAGCCAGCTTTCAGTTGTTTATAAAGACGGCGTTCCGGTTGGGGTGTCTTCTATCGTTTTGTCGACGCAACACCTTGATGCTTCACTTTCGTCCGCAGACATCCGCGCGATGGTCGAGCCGTATATCCTTGAAGTGCTCCCTGAGGGCTGGGTATCCGCTGACACAGCTTGGCACGTGAACCCGACAGGCAAGTTCGTCATCGGCGGTCCTGACGGTGACGCGGGCCTAACAGGTCGTAAGATCATCGTGGATACCTATGGCGGTGCAGCCCCACACGGTGGCGGCGCGTTCTCTGGTAAAGATCCGACAAAAGTTGACCGCTCCGCTGCTTACGTTGCCCGCTACCTTGCGAAAAACGTTGTGGCCTCTGGCATGGCTGAGAAATGTACGATCCAGTTGAGCTATGCGATTGGTGTGTCCAAGCCGCTGTCTATCTATTGCGATACGTTCGGCACGGGCCAAGTCAATGACGCAGCGATCGAAGCCGCAATTGATAGTGTTATGGATCTGACCCCGCGTGGCATCCGCTCGCACTTGGGTCTGAACAAGCCAATTTATGAACGCACAGCAGCTTATGGCCACTTTGGCCGCGCACCTGACGCGGATGGCGGTTTCAGCTGGGAGAAAACAGATTTGGTAGAGGCTTTGAAAAAAGCTGTCTAAGCCAAATTTGAATTGATCGAAAACAAACGGGCAGTGCCAATATATGGCGCTGCCCGTTTTGCATTTGTGACTTAGATCGCGTTATGCATGACGTGGATTTTGCGATCTGCCAACATATCGGCTGTTGAAGCGCCGTAGGCTTTCATATGGGGCGCAACAGCATGCGCCATTAACGCCGCCATGCTTTCCCATTTCTCGATCACAACAAAGGTGTCGTTCCCGTATGGGGTTTGGAATGGGCCTGCCTCGGGCGCATCGATGGTTGCACCATATTCAATACACCCATCTTCGGCCAAAACGGCGGGGACGTTGGCATTAAACAGCTCCAATACTTTAGAGCGCATCTCCGGTTTCGTGGTGATCACCGCAATTACGTGAACCATTTCAGACATTGAGCTTCCTTTTCTAAATCTGCGCATATGCTAACACCGCAGGCCTGATTGACCAGAAAAACCAGCATAAGGTTGCCATGAAGCACGGCTCTGGCTAAACCGCGCTCATGACACAACCTGTACGCCCACACCGCAATTTTTATGGCCGCCTCAAAGGCAAGCACCTCAAGCAATCGCAAGAGGGGTATTTGGCCGAGGATCTTGATGCTTTGTCACCGGGAGCCGTGGACTGGGATGTGAATCCTGATCGCACCCCACTGGATTTGAAAGAGCTGTTTGGCGGCAAGCCCACATGGCTCGAAATCGGCTTTGGCGGCGGCGAGCATATGGTGCACCAATGCGGTCAAAACCCTGACGTTGGTATCATTGGATGCGAACCCTACATCAACGGCGTAGCGATGTTGCTTGGCAAGATCCGAAAAGCAGGGGTAAAGAACCTCGCCGTATATCCAGGTGATGTGCGTGATATGTTTGATGTGCTGCCTGATGCTTCGATTGACCGCGCGTTTCTGCTGTACCCTGATCCGTGGCCGAAATCGCGCCACCATCGCCGTCGTTTTGTGACGCCTGAGCATCTTGAGCCACTGGCACGTGTGCTCAAACCCGGTTCAATCTTTCGCGTGGCGACCGACATTCCAGACTATGTTCGTCAAACGATGGAGCAGGTTCCCAACCACGAGTTTGAGTGGACCGCCGAAGGACCAGAAGATTGGCGCGTGGCATGGGATGACTGGATCAGCACCCGTTACGAGCAAAAAGCCCTACGCGAGGGGCGCACGCCACATTACATGACCTTCATTCGCAAGTGAGCCCACCTGCCTTTCGGCTGGACCACACGCGCTACAAACGATAGGTCTTGCCTTAACTTTAGACGTTCGGAAAGACTGCATATGTCCAGCCACGGCACACCCATCCCAATGACCTCCCACGCCTGTGGCCCCCTGAGTGGAAACGCCGAGGTGCCCGGGGACAAATCGATTTCACACCGCTCGTTGATCCTTGGCGCGCTTAGCGTCGGTGAAACCAAGATCAGTGGCTTGCTTGAGGGCCAGGATGTGCTTGATACAGCCAAAGCCATGCGTGCTTTCGGGGCCGAGGTCACCGACCTTGGTGGCGGCAACTGGACGGTGCACGGTGTTGGCGTTGGCGGCTTTGCAGAGCCTGAGAATGTGATTGATTGCGGCAACTCAGGCACGGGTGTGCGCTTGATCATGGGCGCAATGGCGACATCACCCATCACCGCCACCTACACAGGTGATGCCAGCTTGAATGGCCGCCCAATGGCGCGGGTTACTGATCCTTTGGCCGAATTCGGATGCCAGACCGTTGGCCGCCAAGGCGGTCGTTTGCCTATGACATTGGTTGGGGCCGCTGATCCTGTTCCTGTGCGCTACGTTGTGCCGGTGCCATCCGCTCAAGTGAAATCAGCTGTTCTGCTCGCGGGCCTTAACGCACCGGGCAAAACCGTTGTGATTGAAAAAGAAGCCACCCGCG
>JALZUL010000216.1 GCA_023301665.1 Ascidiaceihabitans sp. | reverse complement strand
CGTCGCAGGCGACGAGCCTGACAAGGCTGCAAACATCATACAAGCAAACACACCTGCAATCGCCAAACCACCCGGGAAATGCCCAACAATCGCGATCGAAAAGCGGATGATCCGTTTGGCCACCCCGCCCGTCGACATAAAGGTCGAGGCAAGGATGAAGAACGGGATCGCAAGCAAAGTGTAGTGCCCTGCCATCGCCTGAAACAAGGTCTGCGCGATAGACGCCAATGACGTATCGCTCAGCGCCAATAAGAAGACGATCGAGGACATGCCAAGGCTGATCGCAATAGGCACGCCAATCAACATGAGGCCCACGACCATCGCGAATAGAATTACGACTTCCATGACTTAGCTCTCCGCATTCATGTGTTTGACGTCTTCAACCGCGTCCTCGGACTCGTGGCTGACGATAAAGCTGGTTGTCTCACCGCGCACCAAACGAACCGTCGCTTGGATAAAGCGGAACAACAGCAAACCCATGCCAAACGGTAGGATGGCATAAGGAATAAAGCGCGGGATTTTTTCGTATTCATCACCGTCATTCATGATCGGTTCAATCCAGCGCAAAAATTCAGGCAGCGGAATATCGATCACCTCGTACCAGCCACGGAAAGAGGTGCGGCGCATCTCTTCAAAGCCGGTTGGGAACCAACGGCCTGTCGTCTGCGGAAGGTTCGCAAAGTTCGCCCAGTAATCCCACGCGCCTTTCAAAAGCAAAACTGCGTAGGAAATACAAACCGCGGCGACGACCATCGCAACAATGCGGCGGGTCTTAAGAGGCAACAGATTGGTTACCGCATCCACACCAAGGTGAGCTGTGACCTTAACCGCGTAACTTGCGCCAAACAGCACCAGCCATGCGAACAAAAACGTAACCATCTCGAGACCCCAAATAAGCCCCGTGCCAAAGCCGTACCGCAGCACAACATTAGTGAATGTTATCAGCGTCATCACCCCAAGCAGCAACGCAATCACGGTTTCTTCCAACTCGTGAACGATACGGCCCAGCGGTGTTTTGGGTTCATAGCTTGATGCCATGTCCCGCCCTCCCTGGTATTAAATTCGAAAGTAGATTTTCAAAGCGACCTGCCCGCATCATGTGATTGCGGACAGGCCTTTGATCAGATCAGCGAGATCTTAGTGCTTGGCATTGATCGCTTGAGCCGCGTCGATGTTTTCTTGGCCAACATCGTCAACGAACTGTTCCCAAACCGGCTTCATTGTTGAAACCCAAGCTTCGCGTTGGCTTGCATCCAATGTGCGTACAACACCGCCAGCATCCAGGATGGATTGCTTGTTTGACGCGTTTACGGATGTGGATTCAGAGTTACGTGCTGCTGTCACTTCGTCAACAATTGTCGCCAATTGATCACGCACGTCGTCTGGCAGGCTGTCCCAGAAATCAGTTGAGGTCACAACAAGGTAGTCGATGATGCCGTGGTCCGTTTCTGTCACACCGTCTTGAACTTCAAAGAACTTCTTGCCGTAGATGTTGGACCATGTGTTCTCTTGACCGTCGACAACGCCCGTTTGCAAAGCGCCGTATACCTCAGAAAATGCCATTGGTTGCGGGGATGCACCCATCGCCGCCATTTGTGCTTTCAAAACGTCAGAGTTCTGAACACGGAATTTTAGGCCGTCTGCGTCAGATGGCACAGCCAATGGTACGTTTGCTGACATTTGCTTCATGCCATTGTGCCAAAACGCCAAGCCCAAAAGGCCACGCTTTGTCATGGATTCTTTCATCGCTTGACCTGTTTCAGAGTTCTGGAACTCATCAACCGCGTTGATGTTTTTGAACATGAACGGCAAGTCAAAGATGCGGAATTGCTTGGTGAATTGTTCGAATTTTGACAATGACGGAGCCGCCATTTGAACGTCACCCTGAAGCAAGGCTTCTAGAACTTGGTCATCGTTATAAAGTGTTGAGTTTGGGAACACCTCAAGGCAGGCTTTGCCGTTCATCTCATCGTTCACACGTTGCTCAAGCAAGCTCGCGGCGATGCCTTTTGGGTGTTTGTCGGTGTTGGTCACGTGGCTGAATTTGATAACCAATTCACCGTCATCACACGCCGCTGATACGGCGTTGGCGGATACGGTTACAGAAAGCGCCACTGCGGCAGCTGTAAAGAATTTCATCTAAGGTCTCCTCCCAGAGTATGGTATTGTCTTTCGCGCAGCTATTTATAAAGCCGCGTCTACCGACAGTTGATCTTACCCCTTTGCCCCGAGCAATG
Organism: Ascidiaceihabitans sp.; assembly: GCA_023301665.1. Classification (GTDB taxonomy): domain Bacteria; phylum Pseudomonadota; class Alphaproteobacteria; order Rhodobacterales; family Rhodobacteraceae; genus Ascidiaceihabitans. Next base: position 9,374 of record JALZUL010000216.1, on the reverse strand, counting down.
CTTTATTGTTTACTTTTTGGGCACAAATTTAAGCAAGCAAATACATGTGGTTATTCAACGAACCTCCCCCCGCCAGTAAGATCGGCCTACGATCTGTGCGAAAAACCGCACAGATCAGATGTGCTTTGTGCGGATTTTCGGACAAACTACCGGCGAAAATCTTCTGCTCGAATCCCGTAGCGAGTCAGCTTGTCATAAAACGTCTTACGCGGCAGCTTTAACGCCACTGCGGCCTCAGCAGCACGACCATTGTGACGCCCAAGCGACGCGACCAATAAAGCCCGCTCGACCCGGGCCATCTGCTCGCTCAAACCCAGTTCGGCCGCCTGAGACACCTCTTCTGGCATCCCCAAAACAAACCGCATCGCGGCGCTCATCAAGGAGCGCGCATTTCCCGGCCAATCCTGCGCCATCAGACCCGCCGCGAAATGATCGCTGACCTCGGGGGGGGCGAGACCTGCTTGCTCGCTGGTTTGAGCCACATACTGGCGAAATAAAACCGGAATATCTTCGGGGCGTTCTGACATCGACGGGATCCGCACCGACGCCACATCCAAGCGATAAAATAGCTCATTGTTAAAAGACCCATCCGCAGCAATTTGCGCCATATCCCGTGTGCTACCAGCGAGCACACGTGTGTCATTGCCTTGATCAAGGAACTCTAGAATAGCCAGTTGGGTTTCCGCCGGCACTTGGGAAATCTCGTCAATAAACAGGCTGCCATTCTTGGATGCAGCCAATGCCTCTGCCAACTGCTCTAAGGACATGCCGGACCCCGCACGTTTGACAAACGGTGCTTTCGAACGCGTAGAGCTTAGATGAATAACCTCTGCCACTTTCGAAATTCCAGTTCCGGGGGCACCGGTGATCAGCACCTCAGCCTCTAGCTGGGCCACACGCCGCACCCGATCCCGCAGGCTTTGCGCCAGATCGGAGGTGCCAAATAACATGCGCGCCGCCGGATCACCGGTCTCGACCAAAGTACGAAGACGACGGTTCTCCAAAACCAACGAACGCGTGTGCAATGCACGATGAACAACCGCCAGTAAATCACTAGAATTACATGGTTTTTCGAGAAACCCAAACGCGCCTTGGCTCATAGCTTTTACGGCCATAGGCACATCACCTTCGCCCGTCAGCAAAATCACCGGCAGGTCGGGATCTTGTCCTTTAGCGTAATCCAACAGGTGAAATCCATCACGCCCCGGCATGCGAATGTCAGAGACGATCACCCCCTGAAACTCCTGCTTAATTTGATCCTTGGCTGCAACAAAGGACGCGACAGCAAGGGCTTCCAAATCCGCCAGCTCAAGAGTTTGCGCGACCGCATCGCGCACCGCCGCATCGTCATCGACCAACAAGACCTGCGGTTTCATGTGTTCTGCTCCTCGGGCCAATGGTTGAGTTGTACGGTGAATTCCGCGCCCCTAACCCCGTTCACGCCACGAATTTCTCCGCCAAATCCTTGCACGATCCCATAAGAGATCGAAAGCCCCAATCCCATCCCCTCAGAGGCACCCACCTCTTTCGTCGAATAGAAAGGGTCAAAAACCTTTTCGGGCTGACCGATACCGGGCCCCGTGTCTAGAAACCGCACGAGTACGTTGTTGCCCAGTTCAATCTGTATCTCCAGAACCTTTTCGTCACAGCCGCGCATTGCATCAACAGCGTTGGTGATCAGGTTCACAAACACCTGCCCCAATCGCACTTCTCCGCCCTCAATCCAAATCGGTTCCTTCGGTGGAAAAAAATCCAACACCACACCATCTTGGTGGAACCGCGATCGCGTCAGCTCAAGTGCACTTTCTAAAGCGGCAACAACATCTGTTTTTACAATTTTTTCAGCTTCTTGACGGGCAAAGGCACGTAAGTTCTTGATGATCCGTCCCATGCGGCGCGCAAGATCGGCGATCCGTGTTAGGTTTTCTGTCGCGCGCTCAGGTCTGTCGCGCTCCATAAATTGCAAACCATTTTCCGCAAACGACCCGATGGCCATCAAAGGTTGGTTTAATTCATGGCTTATCCCAGCACTCATTTGCCCCAAAGCGCTTAGTTTACTGGCTTGCACCAAATCTGATTGCGCTTGTGCAAGGGCGGTCTGTGCCTCTTCGCGCTCAGCGGCTTCGCGACGCAGTTGGGTGTTCGATTGCTCCAAATCCGCAGTCCGCGCCGCAACCCGCGCTTCAAGCAGGGCGTTCGCTTCGGCCAATGTACGCCGCCGCTCTGTTGCAACAAAAAGCATGGCCCCAAAAGCAAGAAAGAGCGCCGCGACAGCTGCAGCTTGCAATTGCGCCAAGCGACGCGCCGGGCTGACATCCAACAAAACCTCGCCTGTCATCCCGATCACTGGCAAGTCACGGGTAATGTGCAGCGCTTTTTCGGGCAAATAAGGACCCCACCCCAACGCCCAAACCTCGTGTCGCCCCTGAACATAGCTCTCGAATTCCAGAGAGGGTCCAATCGGTGGGACAAGACCCGTTTCGCCGAGTGGCCTGCGCCAGAATACCAGTTCGGAACGGTTGGAGATAAAGACCTCACCGTTTTGATCGGTAAAGAAAACGGCAGGGTTTCCCCCGGCCCAGTTCCATTCGATCACTGCAACATTAACCGCCACCACAACAGCGCCCAAAACTTGGCTCGTGTTGCCAAAAATGGGTGCCGCATAGTAATAGACCCGCTCATCAAGCGGGCTGCGCACCCCGTGCGTGGCACCCAAAGCACCTTGCATTGCGCGTTTTATGTGACCTGTATGGCTCAGATCGATCCCAATCGGTCCACGCGCAGACGACAAAACCCACCCGTTCGCATCCACCAGCATGATATCCAATGCCGTCGTCTTATCCGCCATTTCCAAAAGAAACGCGCGTGTCGATGCATCAGCCCCCCTCTGTATGGCAGAAACCAGCGCCGGACGGTCGGCTGTCAAAACAGCCAACTCACGATACCGCTGCAATTGCCCCATCAAACGGTCACTGGCCAAGGCGAGGTCAGTCTCTCCCTGACGTGAGAGTTGCCCCAAGGCTTGGACATACCCGTATCGCCAAACTCCTGCAGCAACCGCAGCCACAACCAGTAAAAACGCTGTCACAAGCGTCAAGCGATATAAAAATCCCCGTCCCATGCCCACTTCTTTACAAAGCAGCTCTTGCAAATACCAGCGACACCGCGTTTTTGTGCGCTTATGAAAACACTCTTTCAATCCCCGACTGATCCACAATTCATCCAAGATCCCTATGCGTTCTATACAAAAGCGCGCCATGAAACGCCCGTCGCGTTCTGGGACGACTACGGCATGTTGGCCGCTTTTGATCATGCAACGGTGCACAGCTTATTGCGCGACAAACGGTTGGGTCGCGAAGTTCCCAAAGATTTGCGCAAACCTGTCCCCGAACACCTACAACAATTTGATTTAATTGAACAACATTCGATGCTGGAAAAGGAAGGCGACACCCATCGTCGCCTGCGAGGGCTGGTTTTACGCGCCTTTACCTCGCGCCGGATCGCGAACCTACAAGGTGACATCGTCGAGATTTGCGAGGATTTGATCAACCGTTTTCCCAAGGGGGAATTTGATCTTATCCCCGCCTACTGCACGCAACTGCCCGTGCGCGTGATTGCCCGTCTTTTGGGGGTGCCAGAAGAACACGGAGACGATCTGTTGCGCTGGTCCAACGCTATGGTCGCAATGTATCAAGCCAATCGCAGCCGCGCGATTGAGGATGCAGCAAACACCGCCGCAACAGAGTTTTCCGCGTTCCTGCGCAGCTATATCGAAACCCGTCGCAATGCCCCCGGTGATGACCTGATTACCAACCTGATTGCCGCCGAAGAAGATGGCACCAAACTCAGCACTGATGAGCTGATCGGCACCTGTGTTTTACTATTAAACGCAGGCCACGAAGCCACCGTTCACAGCATGGGAAATGCGGTCAAGACATTGCTCGAACACCAAAGCTCACCCGAACTTTTGAGTGTTGAGAACATCGCCGAAACGACCGAAGAATTGCTGCGATTTGACCCGCCTTTGCATATTTTCACGCGCTACGCATACGAAGACATCGAGGTCTGTGGTATACCGTTGAAAAAGGGGCAAGAGATCGCGCTGGTTCTTGGATCCGCTGGGCGGTGTGAACACATTTGGGATCAACCAGACCAATTTTCCCCAAGCAAAAATAGCAAGTCCCACGTGGCCTTTGGCGGAGGATTGCACTTTTGCGTTGGCGCACCGTTGGCGCGTCTTGAGCTGCAAATCGGGTTGAAAATGCTGTTCGACGCCTGCCCAAATCTTAAACTTGCACAGACGCCGCGATATGCCGACAGCTACCATTTTCATAAGCTGGAGCAGCTAATTATTGCACCTTAATCGCTTTAGAGCGGCAGCATTGTTGTCGATTTTATTTCTTCCATGGACAGCAAGGCTGTGACGTTGTGCACGCGCACCTCAGAGATCAACGCTTGATAAAAAACATCATAAGCGCGTGCGTTTCTCACACGGACCTTCAAGATATAATCGATGTCGCCTGCAAGGCGGTGTGCTTCTTGTACTTCAGGCCGGTCCCGCAGCGCTTTTAAGAAGTTCGCTTGCCAGTCCGCCTCATGTTCTGATGTACGGATTAAGACAAAGAAACACGCCTCAAATCCGAGCGCCTCAGCATCCAGAAAAACCGTCTGCTGGCCGATCACTCCGGCGTCCTTTAGCTTACGGATGCGATTCCACACTGGCGTCTTGGAACTGCCCACCGCTTTGGCAATTTCATCCAAAGATTGGCTGGCATCACGTTGCATCTGAGCCATAATTTTCCGGTCTACATCATCAATACGGACGTTCATTCGCTTCTTTCCTTAAAAAGCGTACAGATGTTCTGCTCGCCCACCTTTATAGAACAATCATCCTTATCTAAGTCAAGCTATAGCGCAATAGGGGGAAGATTTCCTATATTGAGGGCAAGAATTTCGAGTGAAAGGCATCAGCATGGATCACTTCCCTATCTTTCTGGCCACAGCTGGCCGTCGGATTGTGTTGTCAGGCGGCGGCGACGCGGCTTTGGCAAAACTGCGCCTGTTGCTCAAGACCACCGCCAACCTCACGGTGTTTTCTCTTGCCCCTGCGCCAGAAATCAAGAACTGGGCGACGGCAGGTAAACTGACCTTGATTGAGCGCGCAATGGAGCCCGGCGATACGATGTGCGCCGTTGTGTTTTATGCCGCCGATGAAGACGCCGTTGAAGACAAGCGTACTGCAGCGATTGCACATGCGGATGGGGCTTTGGTCAATGTCGTCGATAACCTCGAAGACAGCCAGTTTATCACGCCGGCTATTGTTGATCGCGATCCCGTCACCATCGCGATTGGGACAGAGGGTGCTGCCCCCGTTCTTGCGCGTGCGATCAAAGCCGATCTTGAAGAAAAGCTGCCAAGCACGCTGGGCACTCTCGCCCGCATCGGCAAAGGCTTTCGCAAGATGTCTTACACATTGCCGTTTGGCCGTGCCCGTCGCGATTTTTGGCGCGACTTTTATTTCAACGCTGGCCCCAAAGCGATTGCTGAGGGTGAAGACGCTGTGCGCCCTGCGCTCGATGATTTGCTAAACACTCACCTTAAGAATGAAGCCCGTGAGGGCCATGTTGCCTTTGTTGGTGCAGGCCCGGGTGATCCAGAACTGCTGACGCTCAAAGCACGCAAGGCATTGGACGAGGCAGACGTGGTGATTTATGACCGCTTGATCAGCCCCGAGATCTTGGAACTTGCCCGCCGCGAAGCTGTGATGCTGGACGTCGGCAAAGAAGGCTTTGGCCCATCGACGCCACAAGAGACTATCAATGCGCTTTTGGTAGAGCACGGCAAATCAGGTGCCCAAGTTGTGCGCCTTAAGTCCGGTGATAGCACTGTCTTTGGACGTCTCGACGAAGAACTAGACGCTGTGACCGCGGCTGGGATCGGTTGGCACATTGTGCCCGGTATCACCGCGGCTTCTGCTGCGGTGGCCTCAATCGGTCAAAGCCTGACAAAACGCGAGCGCAATGCATCGGTGCGATTCTTGACTGGCCACGACATGAAAGGCTTTGCCGATCATGATTGGGCCGCTCTTGCACGCCCAAACGAGGTCGCCGCTATTTACATGGGCAAAAAATCTGCCCGCTTTGTACAGGGCCGCTTGATCATGCACGGCGCTGATCGTAAGACGCCGGTCACAGTGATCGAAAACGCTTCACGCCCTGATCAGCGCGTCCTTTCAACAACTCTGGCTCATTTGCCTGTCGATCTGGCAGAGGCAAAAATGACCGGCCCCGCCCTTACCTTCTACGGTCTTGCACCCCGTGCTGCCGCAGAAATCGCTTCAACCGTCATCTCACGGGAATTTGCATAATGCCTAAAGCTTTCACACCCAAAGTTGTCACCGCCAACCACCTTCTCAAAGGCGACGTGATCTATCAAACCACAGCAGGCTGGTCCCGCGATCTCGCGGACGCCGAGGTTCTGACAGACGAAGCCCAGGCTGATCTGCGCTTGGCTGATGGCTCAAAGCAAATCAACGACGTGGTTGGTGTGTATCTCATGGATGTCTCTATCGACGGCGACACCCCACAAACCACGCATTTCCGCGAAGCATTCCGGGCCAAAGGCCCATCTAACTATATCCACGGCAAACAAGAGGTCGCATAAGATGTACAGCTACAACGAGTTCGACAAAGCCTTTATCCAGTCCCGCAACGCACAGTTTCGGTCCCAAGTTGAGCGCCGTATCGACGGCTCTTTAACCGAGGACGAATTCAAGCCATTGCGCCTGATGAACGGTCTGTACTTGCAATTGCACGCCTACATGCTGCGTGTTGCGATCCCGTACGGCACATTGAACGGCGGTCAAATGCGCCAGCTCGCATTCATCGCTGACAAGTGGGACAAAGGCTACGGCCACTTCACCACACGCCAAAACATCCAGTACAACTGGCCTGAACTGAAAGATATCCCTGATATCTTGGATGCTTTGGCAGATGTTGAGATGCACGCGATCCAAACGTCGGGCAACACGATCCGCAACGTGACCGCCGACCACTTTGCTGGTGCTGCCGCTGATGAGATCGCAGATCCACGCCCTGTCGCTGAATTGATCCGCCAGTGGTCCACAGATCACCCTGAATTCCAATTCATGCCACGCAAGTTCAAGGTTGCGGTGACAGGCTCACCGAATGATCGCGCCGTAACCCGTGCCCACGACATCGGTTTGCGTATGGTTGAAAAAGACGGTTTGGCCGGATTTGAAGTGATCGTTGGCGGTGGCCTTGGCCGTACGCCGATGATTGGTAAAGTTATTACCGATTTCTTGCCACAAGAAGACCTGTTGCCCTATCTGGAAAGCATCGTCTCTGTCTGGAACCAAATTGGCCGCCGCGACAACAAGTATAAAGCGCGCATCAAAATCACTGTGCACGAGCACGGCATTGATGAAATCCGCGCCTTGGTCGAAGAGCGCTTTGCAATTCTGAAAGGCACCTTCTCTGGCGTCGATCAACAGCGCCTTGCGGAATATGAAGCACAATTTGCAGCCCCTGAATTTGTCAAGAAATCAGAAGCCACTTTCAAAGATGCTTACCACAGCGATCCAGTGTTCCGCGCATGGGCCGACACCAACCTGACCGCACATAAAGCGGATGGCTATTCTATTGTGTCGATCTCCATCAAGAAACATGGCGACACGCCCGGTGATGCAACGTCAGACCAAATGCGCCTTATGGCAGAGCTGGCTGAGCAATACGGCCACGACGAACTGCGCATCAGCCACGAGCAAAACGTGATCCTACCACATGTTCACAACTCGGACCTGCCAGCGATCCACGCAGCGCTTAAGACGCAAGACTTGGCGACCGCAAACATTGGCCTGATCAGCGATATCATCGCCTGCCCGGGCATGGATTACTGCGCGTTGGCAACAGCCCGTTCGATCCCAATCGCACAAGAAATCGCGACACGCTTTGACGATCTTAAGCTTGAGCACGAAATTGGGAACCTAAAGATCAAAATCTCAGGTTGCATCAACGCCTGTGGTCACCACCACGTGGGCCACATCGGCATCCTTGGCCTAGACCGTGCAGGCGTCGAGAACTACCAAGTGACCCTTGGTGGCGATCACACCGAAACAGCCAAAGTTGGGGATCGCGCAGGCCGTGGTTTCTCATCCGAAGAGATCGTGCCAGCCATTGAGCGCATCGTCGACGCCTACCTAGAACAGCGCAACGACAAATCTGAAGAGTTCATCGAGACCTACCGCCGCGTTGGCCTCGCCCCCTTCAAAGCAGCGCTTTACCCCGAAGCTCAGGCAGACGCAGCATAGCGCCGACTTGAGCACGACACCGATTAAGAAGTTTACAGCGTCAATTTTGTAACTGACAAAATGAAGCGCTCAGGAGAAATGCAATGACTGTTCTTGTAACCGATACAGGATTTACCCAAGACAATTGGTACAAAGGCTATACCGCGTTTGGCGAAGCCGCCAATGACGTGGTGGCACTGGATGTTCCATCAGATGTCGAACCCAAAGATATCGAAATCACACCATCACTCGAGATGGTCCGTATCGATTTCCCAAGCTTTGCGGACGGTCGCGGCTTCACGATCGCACGTATGTTGCGCTTGGCTGGCTACAAAGGCCGCTTGCGCGCCCGTGGCCATGTGATCGCGGATCAATACGCAATGGCACGCCGCACTGGTTTTGATGAGGTCGAAATCAGCAAAGATTTAGCGGCCCGCCAACCCCAAGAGCAATGGCAATTCCGTGCCGATTGGAAAGACAACGATTATCAGGCCCGCATGCGCGGCTGATTGCCCCCTTTCCAATCCTTTCCTCACTCCCTAAAGCAAAAGGCGCAAGGCACGAGACCTTGTGATTTTTAGTTATGACCGAGCAAACACCCGTGAATACAACAACTGCTGCAAAAGCCCCGACGCTGCCGGACGCACAAACCGTGACCGAAGTGAAACACTGGACGGATCACCTGTTCTCTTTCCGCGTGACACGCCCTGCGTCCTTGCGCTTTCGCTCTGGCGAATTTGTAATGATTGGCTTGATGGGGGAACCACACCCTGAAACAGGCAAACAAAAACCATTGCTGCGCGCCTACTCTATCGCCTCACCTGCTTGGGACGAAGAGATGGAATTTTATTCAATCAAGGTTCAAGATGGTCCTTTGACGTCACGCCTACAACACATCAAAGTGGGCGACGAAATCATCATGCGTCCCAAGCCAGTGGGCACTTTGGTGCATGACGCGCTGCTGCCGGGCAAACGCATCTGGTTCTTCTCAACAGGCACAGGCTTTGCGCCATTCGCATCCCTTTTGCGCGAACCGCAAACATATGAAGACTACGACGAAGTCATC
>JALZUL010000215.1 GCA_023301665.1 Ascidiaceihabitans sp. | reverse complement strand
TCGCCGCCAGTGGCTGGCCTTTGGCTCTGCAGCTTTGAAATGGTCACATATATCGCTAAATAGACCTAAAGCATTGGTTTCAATTGGCACATTTAGCGCTTTGGCGTTTTGACAACCCTTCATATTCTCGGTACTCACAGAGGCATTAATTGTCTGAAGATTGGGTTACAACCATGAGACTGGGGTTCTTGAGCGGGCACGCTTTCCTACACACAACATCGGTGATGCAAAAAACGGCTCTGCGTATGCTGGGTGTTTTTGTACTGATATCAGCGACTTGGATGGCGGCATCTGCACCTGTTCAAGCGCAAAGCTTTTCGGTCAATCGAATTGTTATTGAGGGAAATCAGCGGATCGGAAACGCCGCTATTCTATCGCGCGCGGGAATCACGCCCGGTGAGACACTTACCGCAGGCCAACTAAATGATGCGTTTCAAAACCTTCAAAACAGCGGTTTGTTTGAAACGGTATCAATTCAGCCGGTGGGCAACACACTTCAAATCACAGTTGTCGAGCTGCCAACGATTAACCGTGTGAGCTTTGAAGGTAACCGTCGTTTGAAAGATGATGCGCTTGGCGCGTTGATTACATCAGCTGAGCGCCGCGTGTTTAACCCTAGGATTGCTGAAGAAGATGCAGAAAATATCTCTGAGGCGTATTCAGCAGCGGGTCGTCTTGCCGCCCGTGTGACGCCAAGGATCATTAAGCGAAGCGACAACCGTGTTGACGTTGTGTTTGAGGTCTTTGAAGGCGACGTCGTTGAAATCGAACGCCTTAGTTTTGTTGGCAACCGTGTCTTTTCCGATCGTAGGTTGCGTGGTGTTTTAGAGACGAAACAAGCGGGTCTTTTCCGTACTTTGGTGCGGAGTGATACATTCATCGAAGATCGTCTCCAATTTGACCAACAATTGCTTCGAGATTTCTATCAATCGCGCGGTTACATTGATTTCCGTACAAACGCTGTGAGCGCTGAGCTGTCTCAGGAACGAGATGGTCATTTTGTTGCCTTCAATATCCAAGAGGGACAACAGTTTAAGTTTGGTGAGATCACGACAGTGAGTGAGATCAACACTGTTGATGGCGATGATTATCAAGAGATTATCAAGGTACGCCCTGGTGTTGTGTATTCGCCATCTTTGGTGGAACAAGAGATTGCCCGCATGGAGCGTTTGGCCATTCGTCAAGGTGTCGATTTCTTGCGTATCGAGCCGCGGATTAACCGCAACGACCGCGATCTAACGCTTGATGTCGAATTTGTCTTATCCCGTGGCCAGCGTGTTTTTGTGGAACGTATCGATATCGAAGGCAACACAACGACTTTGGATCGTGTTATCCGTCGCCAGTTTGACTCTGCGGAAGGTGACCCATTCAACCCACGTGAAATCCGCCGCGCGGCGGAACGCATTCGTGCATTGGGTTTCTTTGCAAATGCCGAAGTAAATGCACGTGAAGGATCCTCACCCGATCAAGTGGTCGTGGATGTCGACGTGGTCGAGCAACCGACAGGTTCCCTAAACTTTGGTGGTACTTTCTCGGTAAGTGACGGCTTTGGTCTTGCGATCAGCTTCCAAGAAGACAACTTCGTAGGCCGTGGACAAGCGGTGAGTGTAACTGTTTCTAACGCAGAAGAAGCACGACGTCTTGGTTTCACGTTTGTCGAACCAAGCTTTTTGGGTCGCGACGTACGCTTTGCCTTTGAGGCGGATTTCTCTGAAAGCGACAGTGAGTTTTCGACTTTTGACTCAGAGACGTTTCTTATTCGTCCAAGCCTAACCTTCCCAGTCAGTGAAAACGGGCGTCTGCAATTGCGTTATACCGCAGAAGCGTCTGAGCTGATTGCGCGTGACCCAGCTGAACACGGTACAGTTGTTGGTCTGGACATCGATGCCGGTGAGCAGGTGAGTTCCGCTGTTGGGTACTCTTATACGTATGACACCCGTATCAGCGGCTTGAACCCAGATGCGGGCGTCTTGTTGGAGTTTGGCCAAGATTTTGCAGGTATTGGCGGCGATAGCCAATACATCCGGACAACAGGTAAAATCGTGGGCCAACGCAGTATTTTGAACGGTGATGTTGTCTTGCGTGCGACGCTTGAAGGTGGAGCATTGGCGTTTCAAGGCGGTGTAAACCGTATTACAGATCGCTTCACTCTTGGCAGTGACACGATCCGCGGTTTTGAACCGGGTGGTATTGGACCTCGCGATGTTGCGGGCGATACATTGGGTGGTAACTTGTTTGTTGCAGCCCGCCTTGAAGCTGAATTCCCGCTAGGTCTTCCCGAAGAATATGGGATCCGCGGTGCGCTGTTCTATGATGTCGCAAACCTATGGGATTTGAGCGACGTGAACCTGACTGGCGCGACCGTAAACGGCGAGGGGGGATCGTTCCGTCACGTTATTGGTTTTGGTATCCTTTGGGATACGCCAGTGGGTCCATTGCGGTTCAACTTTACTGATGCGATCCGCAAAGAAGAATTTGACCGCGAGCAGACATTCGATCTGACGCTGTCTACAACCTTCTGATCGCGGCCCATGTGGCGCGTAATCATATTGTCCTGCGCTGTGGCTTTAGGAGCTGCCGCGCAGGCCAACGCTCAATCAGCGCAGCTAAATTCTTCCAATCAAGTTTTGATTATCGATTCAGAGCAACTGTTCAATCAAAGCCAATTTGGCCGGCGTGTGGCACGTGACCTTGAAATCGAAGGACGGGTGCTTGCCGAGGAAAACCGAAGAATTGAGGCCGAGCTCGCTGAAGAAGAACAAGAGCTGACGCAAAAGCGTGCGGTGATGGAAGCGCCGGCATTTCGTGATTTAGCCGATGCCTTCGACCAAAAAGTGCAAGAAACGCGAAAACAACAATTGGATAAGACGAAGGCTTTGAACACCAAGATTGACACGCAACGTCTTACCTTTCTGAATGCCGCAGCCCCAATCTTGCAAGATTTGATGCGCGAGTCAGGGGCGACTGTTTTACTTGAGCGTCGCAGCGTGGTTCTAAGTGCTGCAAACGCAGACATTACGACCGCCGCAATTGCGCGTATTGATAGTGTTCTTGGTGCCCAAACACAAAGTCCTGAAACATCAGGTGAATAAGCCCCATCTTGCCCCGATAGCGCTGGCTTGCTAGGCAGGGGCAACCGTCAAACTTTGACACCACCCTAACGATAAGAAATGAGCTGGCCCATGAGTTCCGAGCTGCTAACCGCTGACATCCACTTGATCCAACGAATCCTTCCACATCGCTATCCATTTTTGTTGGTCGATAAAGTGGTCGATATTGATGGCACAAAAACAGCCCGTGGGATCAAGAATGTCTCGATGAACGAACCGCATTTTCAGGGGCATTTTCCGGGTAAACCGATCATGCCGGGGGTTACGATCGTTGAAGCTATGGCACAGACTGCCGCCGTTATGGTGGGCACGGCTTTGAACATGGCCGACAAAGAAATGCTTGTTTACTTCATGGCCATTGAGAGCTGCAAATTCCGTCGCATGGTCATTCCAGGTGATGTGCTCGAATTGAATCTGACAACCGTGCGCGGCAAACCGGGCGGTAAGGTTTGGAAATTCTCGGGTGTTGCAGAAGTCGACGGTGAAATGGCTTGTCAGGCGCAATTTACTGCAATGATGGACCTCCCAAAGGAGTAAATGCGCATGGGTAATATTCACGCCTCTGCTGTTGTTGAAGAGGGCGCACAAATCGACCCTTCAGCGACGGTTGGTCCGTTTTGCGTTGTAGGTTCTGATGTCGTAATCGGCCCTGATGTGGTTTTAAAGAGCCACGTGGTTTTGGCCGGACAAACTGAAATTGGCGAGGGGACGGTTGTTTTCTCCTTCGCGGTCATTGGTGAAATCCCGCAAGACCTTAAGTTTAAGGGCGAGCAGTCAAAGCTGGTCATTGGCAAACGAAACCGCATCCGCGAGCATGTCACAATGAACGGCGGCACCGAAGGTGGCGGCGGGGTGACACGTATCGGGGATGACGGCTTGTTTATGGCAGGCTGTCACGTGGCCCATGACTGCATTATCGGCGATCGCGTGATCTTGGTAAATTCAGTTGCCGTTGCAGGGCACTGTATTCTGGAAGATGACGTTATTGTTGGTGGGCTTTCTGGTGTCCATCAGTTCGTTCGCATTGGGCGCGGCGCAATCGTCGGGGCATTGACGATGGTGACCAACGATGTGATCCCCTATGGCCTTGTCCAAGCGCCACGTGGAGAGCTGGAAGGGTTGAACCTTGTGGGGCTTAAACGCAGCGGGGCCGCGCGGGCGGATATCACGGCATTGCGGGCTGCGTTTCAGATGTTGGCGCAAGGTGAGGGGACGTTCCGCGACCGCGCCGAACGTCTGAGCACCGAAACTGACAGCGCGTACGTTAAAGAGATCACCGATTTTGTAATGGGCGACACTGAGCGCTCATTCCTGACGCCGCGCTGATGCTCGCGCTGATTTGCGGTACTGGCGATTTGCCAGCGAAAGTAGCGGCGGCACAAGATACGCCGCCATTGATCTGTGTGCTGGATGGTTTTGCACCAACCGGCCTTGACGCCGATCTGGAATTTTCGATCGAAACCTTGGGATCGTTTTTGATCCAATTGGGTGACAAAGGCGTGACCGAGGTGTGCGCATGCGGTGCGATTGATCGCCCGCAGATTGATCCAGCAAAATTTGATGAGCACACGTTGCCATTAATCCCGCTTTTGGCGGGCGCATTACAAGGTGGGGATGACGCTGCATTGCGTGCCGTCATGGGATTGTTCGAACAAACCGGCTTTGCTGTGCGTGGGGCGCATGAGTTGGCACCTGATTTGATCGCACAGCCCGGTGTTCTAAGTGAAAAATGGCCTGATGCGCAAATGCGCAAGGATGCAAAATTCGGAGCCGACGTTTTAGCTGCTATGTCGCCGATGGACGTGGGGCAGGCCTGTATCACGGGCGGCGGGCAGTTGTTGGGGATGGAAACCATCGGTGGCACCGACCATATGATCGCGACTTTGCCCGAAACTCCGCTTATCGCGCAGGGGGTTTTGGTCAAAGGACCAAAGGTTGGGCAGGATACCCGCGCAGACATGCCCACGGTTGGCCCTAAAACGCTTGAGGCGATCATCAAAGCTGGCTTGGCTGGGTTGGTCATCGATGCTGGTGACGTTTTAATGTTGGACCCTGAGCGCTGTATTCAATTGGCCAATGATGCAGGCCTTGTCCTGTGGTCGCGCACGGGCGAATAGGCGTGCGTGTCTTTATCATTGCTGGTGAGGTCTCGGGCGACAAACTTGGCGGGGCATTGATGGCGGGATTGCGCCAGCTTGAACCAGATATCAGCTTTGATGGGATCGGTGGCGATCTCATGCAGGCCCAAGGACTTACCAGCCTGTTTGATATGAATGAATTGAGCGTGTTTGGGATTGCCGAGGTGCTCCCGAAATATCGCCATCTCAAGCGGCGTATCCGTGAGACCGCTCAAGCTGTGATCGATGCCAAGCCCGACGTTATGATCACCATCGACAGCCCCGATTTTTCACTGCGTGTTGCTAAGCTTGTGAAAGCTGCAAGCGATATTCGTTGTGTGCACTATGTTGCCCCGTCTGTGTGGGCATGGCGGCCCAAACGAGCGGAGAAGATGGCCAAAGTCATTGACCATGTTTTGACGCTTTTGCCCTTTGAGCCACCCTATATGGAAGCGGCGGGGATGGAGTGTGATTTTGTCGGTCATCCGATCGCCGGTGAGCCCGTTACAAGTGCTCAAGAGGCCAGCGCATTTCGCGCGCGCTATGATTTGGACGAGGCCGCACCATTGTTGTTGGTTCTACCTGGGTCGCGTCGCAGCGAAGTGACGCGATTGGCGCCGATCCTAGGCGACGCTTTGGGCCCAATCGTTGCGAAACATCCGAATTTAAGGGTTGTTGTGCCAGCCGCAGGCCCCGTGGCTTCATTGGTTGTTGAACACACCAAAACATGGCCAGTGATCCCTTTGGTCCTCGATCCCAGCGATCAGCCCATCGATGTGGCGTTGGCCGAAAAGCGCGCAGCGTTTAAAGCTGCTGATTTTGCGATTGCAGCGTCTGGGACCGTCATGTTGGAGCTGGCGGCTGCGCAAACCCCCACCATCAGTGCATATGATGTGAATTGGGTGAGCCGGAAAATCATGACCCATATGGCTTTGCTCGATACAGTGAACCTGATCAATCTGGTGACGGACACACGACATGTGCCAGAGTTTTTGACTGACAATTGCCGCCCAGAATTAATCTCGGCTGGGTTGGAGGCATTGATGGCGGATCCAAAAGCACAGTTGCAGGCGATGGCTGATACGATGGAGCTGCTTGGACAGGGCGGTGAAGAGCCAGGGTTGCGTGCGGCGCGCGCTGTTTTAGAGCGAATGCCTAACGCGCAAGCCTGATCCAAAGGCCTGCGCTGGTCGCGCAGATTGTGATTTTTGGTGGCGTTTAGATTACCCTTTGTGGATCCAGCCACCGCCAAAGATACGGCTGCTGTCGCGGTCATAAAACACGCAAGCTTGCCCCGGCGAGATACCTTGTTCCGCCATCACCAATTCTACCGTCGCTTCAGTGTCCGAGATCGGGCGAATGATTGCATCTGTGGGCGGGCGCGTGGAACGCACACGCAC
>JALZUL010000214.1 GCA_023301665.1 Ascidiaceihabitans sp. | reverse complement strand
ATTTAGTATAGTCGAACTGTCCACATGATCTGCAGGGGAGGGATGCAAGGCGCTCCCCAGTTGCTGGCGTTTAAGGTATACTCAGAATAATTGGCTATTTTCTTGGGAATGGCCCAATGTTGTCGAATGGATGTTTTCTACATTGTTTCTTTGACCCGCGATCCGTTCGCGGGAGAGGCGAAAAAATGTGAATCCCTGATGATGACGCAGCGCTAAGTTAGGAAAGAGACCGTTATGAAAGGTACCATCTTTGTCGAGTTGATCAGCATGGCTGAAGACGCTTTTGGGGAGGACGTGGTTGATCAAGTGCTTGATCAAACGGATCTGGAAAATGACGGGGCATTTACAGCAGTGGGGAATTATCCATGTTCTGAATTGGTCAAAATAGTGATGGCATTTAGCGATCACTCAGGAATTTCTCCTACCGACTTGCAGCGCAAATTTGGACACTGGATGATGAGTCACTTTGTGGACAATTACGCCGAGTTTTTTGCTAAGAAAACAGATAGCTTCTCACTGCTAGAGGCCGTTGACGGTGAAATCCATGTTGAAGTTAAAAAGCTATATCCCGAAGCTGAGCTGCCAGTGTTTTCGACCCATAGAATAAGCGACCAACATTTGGAGATGACGTATTCGTCACCAAGGCCATTGGTCGAGTTCTGTCATGGTATGATCGAAGCCTGCCTTGACCGTTACGATCAAGTTGCAAAAATTGGCAGGAGCGCAGTCGAAGGAAATTCGAACGCTGTTACCTTTGACATTCAGTTAACTTAGCAGCGCTGGAATACGGGTATGTCAGATGCAAGCAGTGATCGCGTATCTCGCCGTAGATATGAACGTGCTATCGCAGCACGGAAAGAAGCAGAACAGCTTCTAGAGCAAAAAAGTCGTGAGCTTTTTCTGGCCAACCAACAATTGAGCGCACACTCTAATGAGCTCGAGCAAGCGGTGTACCAGCGTACCAAAGAATTACAGAGAGCGCTGCAGCAGGCTGAGGCTGCGGGTCAAGCCAAGAGCCGCTTCATTGCCACAATGAGTCATGAAATTCGAACGCCCTTGGGCGGGATGCTTGGTATGATCGATCTTTTGACAATGGACGAGGTCGACGCCCAAAAACGAGAGCTGCTTAACCTCGCTAAAACGGCTGGAAAAAGTCTCAGCCGAATTGTGAATGATGTTTTAGATTTTTCCAAAATGGAGGCAGGCGTCTTTGTCTTTGAGGAAGAACAAGTCGACATCCGCGCCCTCATTGAGAGTGTTAAGCGCCTCGCGAATTCAAATGAAAAAAGTGCGGATCGGGAAATTATAGCCGAAGTTGAAAACACAGTGCCCCAAGTTTTCTTGGGCGACGCGACGCGTGTTCGTCAGGTTATTTCGAACTTCGTGAACAACGCTTTGCGTTACTCAACCAGTGGTCCAATACACATTCGCACTTTGGCGAGCCCTCACGAGAAGGGCGCATTTTTACGGATAGAAGTCGAGGATACCGGGGTTGGGATATCCGCAGAAGGTATCACAAACCTTTTCAAAGATTTTTCCCAAATCGCAAATCCACTGACTGCGGCTGCTCAAGGGGCCGGACTGGGGTTGGCGATCTGCAAACGTATTCTCGAAGGGTTAGGTGGCGAAATCGGTGTGGAAAGCACTTTGGGGGAGGGGTCAGTTTTCTGGTTCGAATTGGCGGTTGAAATTAGTGATGCTGAAAACGAAACTCAAAACCGCGTCCAGATGAAAACTTCAAAGCGGCCTCATATTTTAGATGGGAAACGGGTTTTGATTGCTGAAGATAACATCATCAATCAGAAGCTACTCTCGACCTATGCGGAGCGATTGAATTTGTGGTCAGACTTAGCAGAGAATGGCCGCGTGGCGCTCGAAATGTTTGATCCCGCGAAACATGACTTAATCCTGATGGATGTTGCCATGCCTGAAATGGATGGGCTTGAGGCGACACGTCGCATCAGGGAAAAATGGGCTGGCACGCCTTTGCCACCGATCTTGATATTGACCGCTCACGTTATGGACGCCATCCAAGAGGAGGCGACGATTGTCGGGGTTGATACCGTTTTATCAAAACCGATCCCTTTTGATGATCTGAAACATGCTTTGGAAATTGCGTTGAGTGGAGCGCCGCGAAGTGAAGAGGATTCCGTTTCTCTAGAGGGCGACACCTTAAGTGCCGAGAAAAGCAGAAAGATATTTGCCTTGATGGCTGAAGACGTGGCCGCTGAAATGCTAAAGGTTTTTCCCGAAGACAGTTTGGTGGATCTTGTAGGTAAGTACGTTAAAGACTGTTTGGAAAGACTCGAAGTGCTGAACCAAGCTTTGTTGGCGGGTGATGTAGAGACACTGAAAGCGCAAGCGCATTCGATCAAGGGATCTTCGATGGTTTTGGGGTTCCCCGAAATGTCTGAATGGGCAGGTCAGGTAGAAGTCAGGGCAATTGAGGGCCAAACTATGCCTGAGTTGCTTAGCCTAATGGAGACGTGGCTAACAGAAATGCACGCGTTTCTTTAACCCTTTGCACTGGATGTGCTGATTTTAGAATTTGATGCTATGGGTCACAGATATGCTACCGCCCAATACCCCAAACCCTGAGTTTTTGCTTTTGTTCCAGGGAAAGCGGTTGTTGGTATAGTTGCTATAAGAAATCGCCCAGTCATCGGCGATTTTGTATCGCGCAGTGTAGCTGAAGTCGGGATCGGAATCGCTTTGTTCACCGGGAAAATAAGCAAAGGCTGCAAGCCCGACACTGAAATTTTTGGTTATGGCAACACCACAAGACAGGTTCATGCTGCTTTCGCGTGGATCTGGAAGAGCAATGCTTGCCGTACAACGCGCAGATTTATCAAAGGGCAACGGTATTGTCGGCAGCTTGTAACTGGCTCTTAAAGCACCAGACGTAAGCGGATTTTCCGCACCACCAAAGCGCGCGGTATAATTTGAGTAAGTAAAGTTGATCTTGTCGGTGGCGCGGTATGTTAGGGCATAGGTGAATTCTGCATCGGAATCCGATTTTTGGCTCGGATCAAGGTAACCGATCACAGAGACGCCCAATGATAGTTTTGGCGATAACCTCGCGCGACACCCCACGCTAAGACGAGGCTTCCCAAAGCGTTCACTTCTACTTTGATGATGCCTGTACCGTAGGGTTGTGCTGCCAGTGAAGGAACAGGCTAAGTTGATCCGTTGAAAAAAGGTCTGTTCTTCTTTTGGCTGAGCGTTAGCGGTTTTGACGTCCTGTTGAGCAGAAGGTTTAGGGGTGACTGGTAGTTTCAAGGTTGGCTTTTTAGTCGATATGATCGGTGCAGCAGCTGTGGGCTTGTGGCTTTGGATGACGGTTGGCCGTTGAGAGGACGACGCGAGAGTTGGCGTTGCTGTTTCGGGGGGCGTGCTGGCTTGAGGCTGCGTTTGGCTTTGAGGCGCTTGTATTTGTTCAGCGAGAGCCGGATGTGGATTTTCGCGAGGGCCAGAATTTTTTGTCGGCTTACCTGTTTCAGCCAAAATCCATCTTGATATGAACCGCGTTAAAGTGCGGCTGTTTGGATTGTTGGGTGGCAAAGGGTGTGATCCTCCAACGGCACGCACCACATGGGTTTCACCGCCTTTTTGCTTGATCTGGCAGGAAACACCTTTCTTGCAGTTGAAATGATACAAGATCGATCTTTGCCCTGTGGCCTCCATTACCGTGCCGCTTCCGTCAGGGAAAAGAATATAGCGGTAGCCGTTCATTTCGCCACGTTGATGACGGGACCAAAGCAAAGCGCTTGGTAGATCCAAGATAATTTCTTGAGCGTTGGGAATAACAAGAGCGGCAGTATCTACTTGCGTGGGGCCATAAGGGGCAGTGTTTTGTGGCAAGGCCGGTGTCGGCGTTTCAAGCGGTTGAGGCGTTTGGGAAAAAGCCGCATGAGATCCAATTGCTAAAACACTCAACCCCAATATTCCAACGCTCAGATTGTGCAAAGGCATGTGTTTCATCACATCCCCTGACTCTCTGGGTGGTCACTGACCAAGTTCGGAAAAATGGCACCGATCGAAATCATTACTACAAACCTTTGGCCTCGTTATAACCAATACAATCAAAATCACTGTGGCGAGCGGTTGCGAATTATTGCGCAAATGTTGATCACTTACCGACAAACTCTAAAGAGCTGTCTCTTTGGGCAAGGGGATAGATACCTTGAGGTTCTGTTTTTTGTTGAGCTAACAAATCTGCCGGTCGAACCGTTCTGTGTTTCCGTGAGCGATGGTTTTTCTTTTAAAACTAAAGCCAGCCTACGGTATGGCACCATTTTTAAAAGACGCGCAAAGGTATAGGTTGCAATCGCACTGGGGTAGGGGGAGTGGACTAAATAGATTTTCTCTTGTTCTTCTGAGTGCTGGAGGGCAATTTAATTTTCGGATACCCATGATGTGAGTGATCTCTGGCACTTTAAATCGCTATTTGTTTAGCCAAAGAGGAATGCGGTAACCTATCCCAAAGGATAGGTCGCTACCCTTCTGACCTAATGTGAAGTCAACCTGATCGTGTACTGTGAGAGAGTCTTTGAAAGGGTTTTGAGATGCTACGTACTTGTTTCCAAGCGATCGTGCTCAACGTTTGTTCTAGCACGTTTGTTTTCGCTGAGGCACTTTCCAATCCCGAAAACCCAGTGATCCTTACTGTTTCTGGCCAGATCACGAACAAGAACAACCCAACATCTGCTGAATTTGATTTAGCGATGTTAAAAGATTTGGAAAAAACGACCATCAAGACGTCAACGATTTGGACTGAGGGGGAACAAGTTTTTGAAGGCGTGTCTCTTGCGGCCCTCGTTGGAAAGCTTGGTATGAGCGGTGACACACTGCGCGCGACGGCGATCAACGACTATGCGGTCGAAATACCGATGTCTGACGCGATCGAAGGGCGGGCTCTTGTTGCCTATCATATGAATGGCGAGACGATGTCGATACGTGAGAAAGGTCCTTTGTGGATCGTCTATCCTTTCGACGCTGATGCTGATTTTCGCACCGAGGTCATTTATACGCGTAGCATTTGGCAATTAGATCGTATCGAAGCAATAGAATGAGCTTTATACTCCTAGCCTGACGACATCAGGAGTAACGGATTGTTACGGTATAAATTCAAGAATTTTCGTATAGGTTTGTTGTTGGTCATCGTTTTGGCAGTAACAGGCGTAGTTTCGGTGGCATTTTTGTCCGCGAATGTTGTTCGGGATCTAAAACTGCTCAATTCCGCGAGGTCTGATAATGTTCAGTGGACGTTATCTCAAACTGAAGTCGACTTTGTTGATTTTCAAAAACAGTTGGATGTAGCGACGGTTGGGACCACGCCAAATTTAAAGGAACTACGCAGAGAGTTCGACATTTTTTACAGCCGGATCAATATATTAAAACAATCGTCGATCTATAGCCCCGTTCGTGAATTGCCAGATTTTGGTGAAAACCTAGCGGTCATTCGTGCGTATTTAGATGATGCGGTTGGTGCGATCGATTCAGCTGACGCAGAGCTCATTTTATTGTTGCCAGAGCTATCTCAAAAGGCCGCTATTGTTCGCAGCAATGTTCGCGGACTTTCAAATTCAGGGCTAAATTTCTTTGCAACGGTCTCTGATAATCGGCGCGAGAGTATCTCTACCACCTTAACCCAATTGGCGATTTGCGTCGCGAGCTTGTTGTTGGCGATGGGCTTATTGGCGATTTATTTGGGTCATTTAAACCGTCAAAACGTGCGTCGCAGGCTCGAAGCGATCCAGACCAGCAAACGTATGAAGGTTGTGACCAGTACAGCGCTTGATGCTGTCGTGGTTTGTGATCTAAATGGGCGTATTCTCGAATTCAATGAAGCGGCAGTGCAAATTTTTGGGTACAGTGCCAAAGACGCAATTGGCAGTGAACTTGGTCGTTTGATCATACCCGAGCACCTGCGTGGCATGCATGAAGCTGGAATGCAGCGGATGCGGGAAACAGGCGAACAGCGGGTCGTCGGACAGGGCCGTATCAAGCTTGAGGCGAAACGTGCCAATGGCGAGTTGTTTCCTGTCGAGCTGGCTGTGCAATCTGCGGAAACAGATACCGGACCGATCTTTATTTCATTCTTACGCGATATTTCGCATCGTATAGCGTCCGAAGAAGCACTCGTTGATGCCCGCGACCGCGCGCTGGCGGGTGAGAGAGCTAAGACCGACTTCTTAGCCACGATGAGTCACGAAATTCGCACGCCACTCAATGGGTTACTTGGGAATTTGACCCTTTTGGGTGACACAGATTTGACCGAACAGCAGCGTATATATTTCAAGCATATGGGAACATCTGGCCGCTTGTTGACGAACCACATCTCGGACGTTTTAGACATCACTAAATATGATGCCGGTAAGTTAAAGTTGCGGCCGGTTGCGATGAGCCTAAGTACGCTGATCCAAGACATTGTCGACAGTCAGACGAGGGCTGCGGCGCAAAACAACACCGCGCTGAGCTGGGGATGGACCGGACAAAGTTGCGACTGGGTTTTTGCTGATCAAGAACGCATCCAACATATCTTAATGAACGTGATCGGGAATGCGGTTAAATTCACCCATTCTGGTAAGATCGACGTCGGGGTTCTCGTCGAGGGCTTGGATACGACGGAACCGGATGTGATCATTTCTGTGAATGACACCGGGATAGGAATGGGACCAGAGCTAACGAAGTTGATCTTTGATGATTTTGTCACTGGGGATACGTCGTACAACCGGAAAGTCGAAGGAACCGGCCTAGGATTGGGGATTGCACGTCGCTTTGCGACTGCGATGGGGGGTGGGATCAAAGTCGAGAGTGAGGAAGGCAAAGGGAGCCTCTTTACGATCCGGTTACCTATTACCCCAATTGAAAAACCAAAAGCTGAAAAGCTTGTGGGTTTGGGGCATTCCAAAGTTAAGCCGCTCGAGGTGTTGTTGGTTGAGGACAATGAAATAAATCGACTGGTCGCCCGAGAAATGTTGGCCTCCCAAGGGCATAATGTGACCGAAGCCCATAACGGTGAAATTGCGGTTGATCTGGCCGACAAAACTGCGTTTGACGTGATCTTTATGGATATCAGCATGCCCGTTATGGACGGACGGACCGCAACGCGGACTATTCGGGCGTCGAGCGGTCTCTCTGCGCAGGTCCCTATTTTTGCACTGACAGCGAACGCAGTCGCACAAGAGCAAGAGGCATTCCTAACGGACGGCATGAACCGCGTTTTGACCAAGCCATTGTCTAGGGATGCTCTTTTTGCTGTCTTGGCAGAATTTGCGGGCACACACGAGGATACCCCGCAAGAGGAAGTGCTGGATATCGACGTTACGCAGTTACAGGATATGACGAGTACTTTGGGACAAGACACGTTCCAAACACTGTTCTCTCAGTTTTGCGTAGAGATGGATCAAACATTGGTTGAACTTAAGAGTGAGGCGACGCTGGAAAACACAGCTGCGATCGCTCACAAAGCAGCCGGTAGCGCTGCAGTTTTTGGAGCCAAAAAGCTTCATACGATGTTGTTAGGACTGGAAACATCCGCAAGGGACAAGGACGCTGAGGCGACGCGCCAAGTGTTAGACGAATTGCCAGAGGTTTGGAAAAGAACGCAAAAAGCTCTGAGCGAAGGCTCGATTGAAATACCGTAACATGGCATTGGCCGCGCAGAATGTCTCAAAACTTGAAGATGCTTTTATAGAATTAGAGCAATCGCTTAACGCATTCTAGGCGAAAACGATTGCTCAATTGAGGGCTGTTTTGTCAGGCTCGAAACGACATTCTTATCAGTCGCGTGTACCTGCAAACCGAACTTCCCATGCTTCACGATCTTCATCAGAGATTTTCGCAAACAACACTTCGGGTACGGTAAACGGGTGACCGGCAGGCAAGGCGTGTAAGGCGGCGTTGACGTCCGTGGGCCACTCAGGGCTTGTGCCCATGTTTGCATGCATGTTTTCAGCGGCATCCGGAATGAACGGGGCTGAAAGAGTCGCGTAGAATGGGATCAGGTTAAGGGCCAAGCGAATTTGAACCGCCGCACGTTCGGGATCAGTTTTAAAGGTGGTCCAAGGCGCTGTTGCTTGCAGGTATTCGTTGCCGGCAGTCCACATCGCGCGCAATTCCGCGGCGGCTTTGCGTACCTCGATAGCTTCCATATGCGCCTCATAGCGGGCAAGGCGTTCTTGTAGATCTGCGATCAAGGCAATCTCTTCGGGGCCGTTTTCGCCGCCCTCTGGCAGGGCTTCAGAGAATTTGGAACGGCAGAATTTGGTCACACGGGAAATGAAGTTGCCCAAAACATCCGCCAGATCTTTGTTGGTGGATTGCTGGAAGTTGGCCCATGTGAATTCGCTGTCAGAGCTTTCTGGTGCATGGCTTAGCAACCACCAACGCCAGTAATCAGGCGGCAACAGCTCAAGCGCTTGGTCCATAAAGATACCGCGCCCTTGGCTGGTCGAGAACTGACCGCCATCGTAATTCAGGTAGTTGAATGATTTCAGGTGGTCGACCAGTTTCCATGGCTCACCAGACCCTAGCACTGTGGCTGGGAAACTAAGCGTGTGGAACGGCACGTTATCCTTGCCCATGAACTGGGTATAGGCGACATCATCAGCGCCTTTGTCGGTGCGCCACCAACGTTCCCAATCGCTGTCGGTTAGGCCATTCGCTTCGGCCCATTCGCCAGCACAAGCGATGTATTCGATAGGCGCGTCGAACCAGACATAGAACACTTTGCCTTCCATGCCGGGCCACTCTTGGTCACCGTTTTTAACTGGAATGCCCCAGTCGAGATCACGGGTGATCCCACGGTCGCGCAGGCCATCCCCATCGTGCAACCATTTGCGCGCAATGGATGTTGTCAGAACGGGCCAATCGGTCTTGGTATTGATCCAGGCATCGAGCTGGTCGCGCATGGTGGATTGGCGCAAGAACAGGTGCTTGGTTTCGCGCACCTCTAAATCGGTTGAGCCGGAAATGGCGCTGCGTGGATCGACCAGATCGGTTGGGTCCAATTGTTTGGTACAGTTCTCGCATTGATCGCCGCGCGCTTTATCGTAGCCGCATTCTGGGCAAGTTCCTTCGATGTAGCGATCTGGCAGAAAGCGGCCATCAGCGTTTGAGTACACTTGCTTTTCGCTGACTTCACGGATCAATCCAGCCTCTTGCAGCTTACCTGCAAAGTGTTGGGTCAACGCGTGGTTTTGTGGCGAAGACGAGCGGCCGAAATGGTCAAAGGACAGGCGGAACCCTTTGGCGATACGGGCTTGAACCTCGTGCATCTCAGCGCAGAATTCTTCGACCGGCTTGCCTGCTTTCGCAGCGGCCAGCTCGGCGGGTGTGCCGTGCTCGTCAGTGGCACAAAGAAACAGCACCTCGCGGCCACGTCCACGTTGATAACGCGCGAACAGGTCCGCGGGCAGCTGGCTGCCGACAAGGTTTCCAAGATGCTTGATCCCGTTGATGTAGGGAATAGCCGATGTGATCAGGTGACGTGTCATAGGTGCGCCTTTGGTCATGTTTTGCACTGCATTAACAGGCTCGGTGGGCAGGGGGAAGTGTGCGCGTGCGGCAATGGGCGCGTCTGGCCAAACTAAGACCCTGTCGCGCGTCGGATTCCACTTGCGGCTGTTTTGCAGGACGCTAGGTTTGCGGCAAGCTATTTGAGGAAAATCACCATGAAGATGAATCGTCTTGGACGCACCGATATCGAGGTCTCAGAACTTTGCTTGGGCTCAATGACATGGGGCACGCAGAACACCACGCAAGAAGGGCATGATCAGATTGACCGCTCGCTTGAGGCAGGTATCAACTTCATCGATACCGCTGAAATGTACCCTGTTAACCCGCTAAGTGCAGAGACGCAGGGCCGTACTGAAGAGGTGTTGGGCGATTGGTTCGCGCGTGATGGCCGCCGCAAAGACGTGGTCTTGGCAAGTAAGCACTCCGGCGTTGGGATCAAATATATCCGTGACGCGGCTCCCATCACCGGGCCAAGTATTTCTGAGGCGATCGAAGGATCCTTGCGTCGCTTAAAGACGGATTACATCGATTTATATCAATTCCATTGGCCCAATCGTGGCAGCTACATGTTCCGCCAAAACTGGACGTATGACCCGTCGAGTCAAGATCGCGCCGCGACGCTTGAGCATATGGAAGAGACGCTTGAAGGGCTCGAAGCCGAGGTCAAACGCGGCACTATTCGTGCCTTTGGATTGAGCAATGAAAGCGCTTGGGGCACGACCCAATGGGTGAACGC
The DNA here is from genome assembly GCA_023301665.1 of Ascidiaceihabitans sp. GTDB lineage: Bacteria > Pseudomonadota > Alphaproteobacteria > Rhodobacterales > Rhodobacteraceae > Ascidiaceihabitans. The sequence goes on along the minus strand of JALZUL010000214.1, from coordinate 1,132 downwards.
GGCGGAACGCACGGGCGGGCCACGGGTTGCGACGATCCAGAATGAATATTCTTTGCTGTGCCGGTTGTATGACACGGATTTGGCAGAGGTCAGCATGAATGAAGATGTAGGACTATTGTCGTTCTCACCGCTTGCTGCGGGTTTCTTGACGGGCAAATATCAGAACGATCAAATTCCTGCAGGATCGCGGATGTCGATCAACACCAATATGGGTGGTCGGAAAACGGATCGGGTTTTTGCAGCTGTTGATGCCTATTTAGAGATCGCAAAGAAACATGGGCTTGATCCAACGCAGATGGCATTGGCGTGGTGCTTTACCCGTCCATTCATGGCGAGCGTGATCTTTGGGGCGACAACGATGGAACAGTTGGAAGTTGCGTTGGGCTGTGTTGACGTGACATTAAGCGACGAGGTTCTCGCGGATATTGATGCAGCGCACCGTGCGCATCCGATGCCCTACTGATCAAGCTTTGCGCTGAGCGCGTGCGCTTGTGCCAAAGGCTTTGGTGTAGGCGCGCGAAAAGCTAGAATGGGATGTGAACCCTGTTGCGAGGGCGATGTCCAAAAGGGGGCGTTTGGTGGTTTCCACCAGACGCCTCGCTTCGTTTAGGCGTAGAAAAAGATAGTGTTTTTGCGCTGTTGTTTCGAGTTGGGTTTGAAAGTTCAGTTGTAAAACACGCGTGCTGAACCCGCATTTTTTAGCAATGGTTTTGAGTAAAAGCGGGGTGTCGAGATGTGCCTCCATCAGGCGATGAACGCGGGCGGTCACAGCATTGTGGCGAAAAAGGTCGGGGTTGCGTGTTTGGGGGGCAGTCCGTTTTGGGCTGTGTTCGACGATAAAGCTTGCTGCGACTTTATTCGCCAGCTGTGGATCAATATAGTCGTTGATTAGTTCTAACATCATGTCGAGGGTCGGTGTGGCACCTGCACTGGTCATCCGGTTGCCGCTGATCTGGTAGCGTGCATTTTTTATATGTATTTCAGGGAATTGAGCGGCGAACGCATCAATGTCTTCCCAATGCACAGTGGCATTGTGGCCGTCTAAAAGGCCGGCTTGCGCCATGATCCATGGGCCACCATCTACCCCCGCGACAAAGCGTGCGCTTTGGGCCAAGCGACGCAAACTGGCGTG
>JALZUL010000213.1 GCA_023301665.1 Ascidiaceihabitans sp. | reverse complement strand
GCATGACGATCACGTGGAATGACTTGGGTGCTGATCGGCTCTGGGCTTAGGCCAAGCTGGGCGCAAACGTGATCCTCAATGGCCGGATCGATGTTGGCGAATGTACCAACGGCACCAGAAACGGCACCGGTTGCGATTTCGGTGCGTGCTGTGCGCAGGCGGGTCAGGTTGCGATCCATTTCAGCGTAGAAACGAGCGAACGTCAGACCCATTGTTGTTGGCTCGGCGTGGATGCCGTGGCTGCGGCCAACCCGTACAGTGTCTTTGTGCTCAATCGCGCGGCGCTTAAGGGCAGCAAGCAACAGCTCAACGTCAGCAATCAAGATGTCCGCGGCACGTACCAATTGGACGTTAAAGCAAGTGTCTAGAACATCCGAAGATGTCATGCCTTGGTGAACAAAGCGGGCCGCGTCACTGCCGACGATATCCGCAAGGTGTGTCAGGAAGGCGATGACGTCGTGTTTGGTGACAGCTTCGATCTCATCAATACGGGCTACGTCGAATTCGACGTCTTTGGCTTTCCAAACGGCGTCGGCGTTTTCGCGTGGGATCACACCGATGTTCGCCATCGCTTCGCAGGCATGCGCTTCGATCTCGTACCAGATCTTGAATTTGGATTGAGGGGACCAAATGGCCACCATATCAGGACGGGAATAGCGAGGGATCATAATGCGCACCTTTTGTGACTGTTCACTGGATTGCCGACCCCATAAACTGCGATGACCCTAACGACAAGCTAAGGAAGCCCGAATATGAGACGTTTCGCCCTTATTACCGCGCTATTTCTAACAGTTTTCACGTCAATTGGGGCCAGTGCAGAGGGTGTTTGGGTAACAATGACGGGTCCGGAAATTACGCAGGCCCTCACAGGTACCAAGTTGAAGTATAAAACGGCGACCCAAACGTTTGAGGCGTCAGGTAAGACGCTCTACAATCAGGCGGGGCGGCAAAGCTGGGGGCAATGGCAGGTCCAAGGCGATAAATACTGTAGCACATGGCCGCCGCAGGATTTGCTGGCGTGTTATTATGTCGAGGGCTCTGGCGATAAAATACGTTTCATAGCGGAGACCGACAATGGTGAAATCACTGTTGGCGAGATCGTCAAATAAATGCCACGCTCATTGCATGACTTTGTCGGCACGTGGCAATTGAACCGCGAGATTAACCAAAAGGGAACACCACCTGCCAAATTTATCGGGCAAGCGGAATGGTCACCTGATGGGGATGGTCTAGCCTACGTTGAACGCGGGACCTTAACTTTGCACGGGCAACCCCCGATGACGGCTGAGCGGCGGTACCGCTGGGACGCTGAACTTAATATCTACTTTGATGACGGGCGTTTTTTTCACCAAGTGCCTGTTGAGGGCGGGGATGCCGCGCATTGGTGTGACCCTGACCAATATGATGTGGTCTATGATTTCGCGGATTGGCCAGTTTGGAGCTGTAAATGGCAGGTCAAAGGACCACGTAAAGATTATGTTTTGAAGTCTAATTATTTCAAACTTTAAGATCGGTCATTGCGGAAAAGAGGGCAATTGTAACACGTCGCGCTTTCTCATGGAGGCGGCTGGGTTACATTTTTAAAGCAGTGCCTTAGCATAGGTTTATAACGCGACAGATGATCTCATGCGTTTGGCCGAACTGGCCGCTTTGGATGTTGGTGGGACCGCGCTGCACTAAAAAAGGCGCATCCCATATGGGCGCGCCTTTTTTGTTGGGTGAATTTCGTTTTGAAACGCTTAGGCTGCGAGCTCGGTCTCAACCTTCGCCGCGCGCTCTAATGTCCGGTGCACAGGGCAGCGGTCCGCGATCTCAAGAAGTCGCTGGCGCTGCTCTTCGGACAACGCGCCTGTCAGTTTGATCGTGCGTTTCCACGTGTCGATCTTGTTTTCTGTTGCAGCTTCTGCGTCCTGCGCATGTACTTTAGAGTGGTTCACATCAACGCTGACATGATCCAGCGGCCAGCCTTTGCGGCGTGCATACATACGGATCGTCATCGAGGTACACGCCCCCAAGCCCGCTGACAAAAAACCGTAAGGCGACATGCCTTTGTTCGTACCACCATAGGCCAAAGGCTCATCCGCTAAAACGTGGTGAACAGGGCCGGCGTGAATGTCTTGCAAGAAGCCTTTTGAATCGGCTTCACAGGTACGCACAATCCCTTCGGGTGCACCGATAGGCGGGGCAGGTGGGCGCAACTGAAGGTAACGGCTGGCCCATGTTGTGATGACCTCAGCCGCGTATTCCGCATCTTCTGGGCGGGTGATCAGGTGATCGGCATCATCCAAGGTCACGAAAGATTTCGGATGCTTCGCTGCGATGAAAATATCGCTGGCATTGTCCACAGACACGATTTTGTCCAGCGGGGCATGCATGACCAGAAGTGCCGCATTTAGATGGGCAACGCTTTCGGTAAGCTCTGTCTTGGCCACATCTTCAACAAAGGCTTTGCCGATGATAAAGGGGCGACCGCCCAAGGAAACTTCTGCCTGCCCCTCTTCGATGATCTGAGAAACAGAATCTGCAAAGTTATGTGTCACGTGGCCTGGATCAAATGGCGCGCCCAAAGTCGCAACCGCTTTGATGCCGTCGATCTGGGTTGCTGCCTTTAATACGGCTGCGCCACCGAGCGAATGGCCAATAAGCATGCTAGGTGCCATGCCTGTTTGTGTCAGATGTTTGGCCGCCGCGACCAAGTCTTCGACGTTTGACGTGAATGAGGTGTTGGCGAACTCGCCCTCAGAATGCCCTAAACCGGTAAAGTCAAAACGCAAAACAGCAATACCCAAACCTGCAAGACGCGCCGCAATACGACGTGCTGCTGGAATGTCTTTGCCACACGTAAAACAATGCGCAAAGATTGCGGTAGTAAGGTGGGCACCTGCAGGTAAATCAAGGCGGGCTGAAAGTTGCGCGCCGCTGGCCGTTTGAAACGTAATGCGTTGTGTTGGCATAGCTGAAATCCTTTTGGTTGTGCGTAGAATGGTCCCGAAAGAGAGCAATGTGAAGTTCAGTGTCCCGTTGTTCACGTGGGTGTGTTATTTGGAGAGGTGTTATTTCAAATTGATGCAATTTTGGTGGTTTGAATGTGACATTTCTTTTATTTTATTCGAAGGCAACGGATCCGATCGAGGAATTCAAGGGGGAATTGTTACGAAGTGGCGTGAGTAGCGCGTGGACGTAACGTAAGCTTATGCATTTTTCCGCGGAAAGGTGTTTGATGATGTCCAAGAGGCACGCTGGCAATTGCGCTGTGCATCATCGCTTTCTAAGGTGCGCTCATGACCATAATTTTGCACAATACTGTTCCGGACGAGATGCATCTAGCAAACCCATTGCCGGGGATCGCGCCATGCGGTGCGGCTGATTGGCTGCGGGTTGATGAAGCCTACGCGGCTCAAATGACACGGCGGATTTCCTTGATTGATCACCATCGCAAGGCGGTTGTCTGGATGGGTGAGACAGCGATGCCTGCGGCCGTGGAGTTGCTCGAGACGGTGTTGGATTTGCTACCTGATCTTGGGTTCGTTGTGGATGGGGATGATGTGACATGTCCTGATGGGCGGTTGGTACATGTCTCGCGCGCAGACCCGATGGCTTGCTTGGGGCGGTTGGTTCAAGAAGACCTGTGTATTCACGAAAAACGCGGTGAGGAACATGTTTTGGTGGCGGCCGTCTTGTGTTTTCCGGCCAGCTGGCTGCTGAGTGAAAAAGTCGGGCGACCGTTGAGCGCCATTCATGCCCCCGTAGCGGAATATGACAGCAAACTTGCGGCGCGGGTTCAGCGCATGTTTGACGGGGTGCAAATCGGGCGGCCGTTGTGGCGGATGAATCAACTTTGGTACGCGGACCCAGAGCTACATCAACCCCGCTCTGAAACCAGTCCACGGGCGATCGCCGATGGGCCTAACGGCGCTGAGTTCTATCGAAGCGAACGCCAGTGTATCTTACGACTACCTAAAACACGGGCTGTCGTATTTACGATCCATACATATGTTTTGGATGCCGATGCGGCACCTGTGGGGGCATAGTGGGATATAGGTGCGCGATGACCGCGCACCTCAATTAGGTTTCAATCACAATCTGTGGATGACCATTGGATGTCTTTTGTACCGATTGCCCATCTGGACCCACCGTACAGTTCACTTGGCGGCGCAGGTTTGAAAAATGCTCGGATTGGACGACATCAATAGGGGTGTCGAACAGAACCGTCAGTTTCCAAAATCCTTGCGCAATCTGCGTTACCGATTTGATTTTCCCTGTGAACGGGTGCCCAAGGTACATGCCCGAAATGCGATGTCCTGTTTGCCATGCCTTGGCATGAGGCTCTCTCTGAGCAGGGGCTGCGGCGTGCAGCGTGTTCCAATCGCGCATTCCGTATTGCTGGGCGATGGCCTCCAAGCTTTGGGCATGTGTGATTAACTTCCCTTGTTCACCAAGAGAGGCGCGCAAGCGTTTGGCTTGCGTTTTGAGCGCTGTGCGCGTGGGGATCGATATATCCATTCCAAAATCTCCTAAAGGTCGCAAAGTAAGGAGGGATCGGGTGCCCGCATTGCCGAAAATCCGATGCGACAATAGTCGAAAAGGACGTTTTCCAACGCTTCACCACGATGCGGACGGCAGGGGGCTGGACCCTATAAAGGCTTTCATAGGGTTGGTTCCCCGCTTTGGCAAGGGATCTGGCGCAAGGGGGATTGAGACGCGTAGACCTGTGCCCTACGATTATTGAGAGCCACGCAATGGAGAAAAACCGGAATGATTGCTTATGTGACGGTTGGTGCTGATGACATTGATCTGGCGAAACGATTTTACTCAGCCTTTTTGCCTGCTCTTGGTTACGAATTATCGGAGGGGCCCGAGGGATTAAGCTATGTACTGCCGGTCCCTTTTGGGCAAAAGCCGGTTCTGCCCGATTTCTATGTGAAACCCACATTTAACGGGGCTCCCGCGACTGCAGGAAACGGGGCGATGGTGGCGTTTGAGGCAAGCAGTCAACAACAGGTGCGCACCCTTCACGCAGCCGCACTTGTGACGGGGGGAACAGACGAAGGGCAACCGGGCTTTCGCGCCTCTTATGGTCCGCGATTTTACGTGGGTTACCTACGGGACCCTCAGGGCAATAAAATTGCGTTGTTTTCGGATGATCCGAACGAGGTTGGGCGCGATGGTTAGCGCGCAAAGGGGGTAATTATAGCGCTTTTGGCTCGTCCGTCGTGTATTCAACCAGATCCCACAAGTTGCCATATAGGTCTTTGAAAACCGCAACCGTTCCATACGGCGCTTTGAGTGGCGGGCGGACAAATTCAACACCATTGGCCACGTAGGCCGCGTAATCACGTTTAAAATCATCTGTCTCAAGGAATAAGAAAACGCGACCACCAGCTTGATCCCCGACAAATGCCGCTTGTTTTGGTGTTGATGCCCGCGCCAAAAGAATGCCCCCAGCTTCGGCACCCTGAGGTCGCACAACAACCCAACGCTTGTCTTGTTCAGGCTGATACGTGTCTTCGACCAAATCAAAGCCCAGTTTTTGAGTGTAAAAACGGATGGCATCGTCGTAATCATCAACGACAATTGCGACCAGTGATAA
>JALZUL010000212.1 GCA_023301665.1 Ascidiaceihabitans sp. | reverse complement strand
GCTGTTGTTGCTTCTTGGATAGAACCGGATGGGTGGCCAACGGTATAAACCATCGCATCAATTTGGTTATCGCACAGCGCCGCTGATTGCTCTGCCGCTTTCAGCTCAGTTGCCAAAGCGAAATCGCCAGTTGTCCAGCCTTTGGCACCCAACAGGACTTCCATTGTGCCGCGCTGACCGGAACCTGGGTTACCGATGTTAACGCGCTTGCCTTTTAGGTCGTCGAACGTGGTGATGCCGGCATCTGCACGCGCAACAACTGTGAATGGCTCAGGGTGCACTGAGAATACAGCGCGCAAACCCTCAAATGCGCCAGCATCTTCGAATTTGGACGTGCCGTTAAACGCGTGATGCTGCCAATCAGATTGCGCAACGCCAAATTCCAACTCGCCTTCGCGGATGGTGTTGATGTTGTAAACTGAGCCGCCCGTGGATTCTACAGAACACCGAATACCGTGCTCTTTGCGGCCTTTGTTAACCAACCGGCAAATTGCACCACCCGTTGGGTAGTAAACGCCAGTAACGCCACCGGTTCCGATGGTAATGAATTCTTCTGCTGATGCCATTGGCGCAGTTGCAGAAAATGCAGCGACTGCAGCTGCAGCCAAGGTGAATTTGTTTTGAGACATGCTTCTCTCCCGATTGTCTATTTGCCCTGAATGCACGCAGATTACCGTTTACGTAAAACACGCGAGTAAAGCCGCTCCGCGCACACTCAAAGGCAACCGAAAATTAATTTTCCGGTATGGGCGAAAGGTCTCAGCCGTCCCGATTCTTGTCTATGCGCGTAACTACCTATAGAAAAAACCGCCTCAAAATGAGATGACTTGTCCCGTGCGGCCCAGATGCGTACCCCCCATGCGACAGGGATCTTGCGATGAACCACGACTTTTCCAAAGGTTTCCCAACAACTTCGAAACCATTGTGTGTCGTCTGTTTCGCCCAGACCGCGGTGGTATCGCGTGCACCCGTTTTCGAAATCAGCTTACCTGTGCCAACATGCCATGAGCCGTTTACACATTTGGTATCAAACACGTCATGAAAGTTTCTTTAGGTTTCATTTTGGCGGCCAGCCTAGCGGGTCTGCAGTTCTTGGCGATCATTACGGTCGTTTCCACGTCATATGTGACCACTGAAAAAGTTATTCTCGAACACGCCAGAGAGCTTTTAACCGAAGCCGGATCAAACGCGAGCGAGCACTCTAACAGCTTCCTAACCCCTGCCCGCGAGACCGCAGAACTCACAAGCCGTCTCATCGAAAATGGCATCGTTTCTGAAACCGACTATGACGGTTTGGAAAAATTGCTTTTCCAAAGCCTACAAACCGAGAGCCAATTGTCCGGCCTCTATTTCGGTGACGAAGCGGGGAACTTTGTCTACGTCATGCGCAGCGAGAAACACGGCGGGTTTCGTACTAAATTTGTACTGACCGAGGCGGGCCGAAAAACCACCGAATTGATTTGGCGCGATGAAAGCTTCGCAGTCCTTAAGCGCGAGGTCGACCCAACAGACATCTTCGATCCACGCACGCGGCCGTGGTACAAGAACGCAAAATCCACACGCGCCACCAATTGGACAGACCCCTATATCTTCTTTTCCTCCCAACAGCCCGGCATCTCGGTCTCATCCCCGGTGGTCTCTGATGCAGGCCTAAAGGGGGTGATCGGGGTCGATATTGAAATCTCGACCATTTCCAATTTCCTCTCGGAACTGGAAATCAGCGCCAACGGTACGGCATTGATTTTAAACCAAAATGGCGATGTGATCGCCCACCCCGATTTGGCGCAAATCATCGTAAACAAAGGCGGGCGGCTCGAATTCATCGGGATCGAAAACATCGAAGACCCAATCGCGCAGGGTGCCTTTTCTGCTCTTGCCGCCACTGGCTTGGTTGAGATCAAACAAGAAATGCGGTCCGAATTCAATTTCGCTGGCGAAAGCTATGTGTCCTTGATCATGCCGATCACAGGGGCCGATTTACCTTGGACGATCGCGACCTATGCCCCCGAAAACGATTTCACACAAAGCATCAAAGACAACCGAAAACGAAACATCTGGCTTGCTGCAATTATCTCATTCATCACTGCAATCGCCGGCGTGCTCATCGCCGAATTCATCCTAAGACCCGTTCGCGCCTTCGCCGTGCGCACAGCACTCGTTTCACAAGGCGAGATGTCAGCCTCTGAACCCCTGCCACGCACCTACAAAGAGCTGATGAACGCCAACGAGGCCCTGATCAACGAGATCTCACAACGCCGCAAAGCGGATGCCCAGATCCTAAAGCTCAACCGTGACCTCTCACATTTTTCACGCCTGAACCTCATGGGTCAGATGGCGACGGGGTTGGCACACGAGCTTAGTCAACCACTCACCGCGATTTCACAAAACGTCGATGCTGCCATCTCAACCGCCAAACAAAGAAAAGGCGGCAATGAGGAACTCCTCAGCATTCTCGAGGAACTAGACGAACAAGCCCACCGCGGCGGTGATATTATCCGCGCCCTAAGAGGCTTTGTCAGAAAGGATCGTGGTCGAAAGGTTCTGTTTGATTTCAATGAACTGCTCGAACAAACCCAACGCCTCTTGGACCACGAAGCCGAAGTGCATGAGGTTGAGCTCATCGTTGATGTGATGAAGATGCCGTTTATTTCGGGAAACCGCACACAAATCGCACAGGTTTTAATCAACTTGGTGCGCAACGCCTGCGAAGCTGTTTCAAACGCCAACAGCCCCGTTAGAAAAGTCGTCATAACCGCCAATCACAAGGATGGGGAATTGCTGGTATCCGTCGAAGACACCGGACCGGGGATTGATCCCGATGTCACCTTGTTCCAACAATTCGAAACCACAAAGAAAGACGGTATGGGCTTAGGCTTATCTATTTGCCGCACAATTGTTGAGGCCAATGGCGGCCGATTGTGGTATGATGCAGGTCACAAGACCGGCACCCGCTTTTGCCTAACCTTAAATTCCAAACCGACTCCAAATGAGAAACAAATGAGTCCCAAAACCGATAAGGCCCTCAAGTGACGGCGACACATTCAACTGTCTTTCTCGTCGACGACGACAGTCGGATCCGGACAAGCCTCGCACGCGCATTGAAAATGCGCGGCTATACTGTCGAGACATTCCCATCCGCCGAAGCGTTTTTGCAAAGCTACGTTGCCGCACAGCCGGGCTGTTTAATTCTAGACTACGGCATGCCTGGGCTAAATGGGTTGGAGCTTCAGGAACGCCTAAATGAAGACAAGATAACAATTCCGATCGTGTTCATTTCCGGACATGGCGGTATTTCAGAATCCGTCCAAGCCATGAAAGCTGGTGCGGTAGATTTCTTAGAAAAACCGTTTCGCCAACACACCTTGATCAAGTGTATCGAAGAAGCGTTTGAAACCGATCGGGCCGCCCGCGCACTCATCAAAGAAACTCAGTCTGCAAAAGAAAAGTTTGATCGTTTGACCGCACGCGAACAGGAAATCGCGCGCATCATGATTTCCAATGCCTCCGCCACGTCGAGCAAAGAAATCGGCCGAATATTGGATATTAGTCCAAGAACTGTAGATCATCATCGCGCACGCATTTTGGAGAAAATGGAAATGAAATCCGTGGCGCAGCTGATTGATTTTTCTGCATCGGCAGAGCTCTTTTAAGACGCCTCCTCTGCCAAACGCAAAAATCCAGAGACTATACCTAAATTCGACTCAAGCTCGTATTGTAATGTTATATCATTACAGTTACAACATCCCACATGGTAAAGCCCTTGGCAGCTTCCGACGGGTCATCACATTTTTTGCGTTGACCACGCGGATGGATTGCTATTTGCATATTCCAGATGGTTCTTGGAGGCTGATCAGCCAAAGAGATGAAAAGGGAACACGGTACGGTGTAGCAGTGCTACGCTAAATCCATGACTGCCCCCGCAACTGTAGGCGGCGAGCACCCCCCGATTAAGCCACTGGACATATGTCTGGGAAGGTTGGGGAATGCAGCGACCCGCAAGTCAGGAGACCTGCCATCAACGGCGCATTTCATGCGGCGTAATTTTAACTCGATACAGGCGGGGTGCCTGGTCAGGAGCATATGATGGCAAAGCGGTTCTTCCCGCAACAACAGTGTTCTAACCCCTTCCCCTGTCTGCAAGGCGGAGGGCCTTATGGGACACCGAATTACGATATGCACATCGTGCAAGCACAAAGGCACAAACTGTCGCCCCGGTTATGAGCTGATAGAACGCCTGCGCCAAGCAATTGCAGCGGCTGGCGATGCTGTACCCGAGAATTTTGAAGTGTCAGGCGTGGCCTGCATGGCAGGGTGTGATCGCCCCTGTACCGTGGCCTATCATGGCACCAAGAAAGCGACCTATTTGTTTGGGGATATAGATCCCGAAACAGATATCGATGACCTCGTGGCATTTGCAAAACAATATACTTACCTTCATGACGGCTGGTGCTCTTCGATGGACCGGCCCGGCAAACTTCGCACATCCACATTAGCGCGGGTTCCCGCGGCAATGCTCGCCATTGAAGCAACCGAAAGCCTCGCCTCGTGATCGCAGCCTCGCTTTCTGTGCAAGACCTGTCTTGGTCACCCGCACGTGGTGCGGAAACCTTATTGCACCCCATCAGTTTTGAGCTGACGGCTGGAAATGTGCTTGGGGTTGTGGGGCCCAATGGGGCTGGCAAAACAACATTGCTTCGGTTGCTATATCGTTTTCATCGCCCCACGACTGGCGCGGTCCATATCGACGGGGATGACATTTGGGATTTGTCAGCACGCGCATCCGCCCAACGCGTCGCAGCTGTCTTGCAGGAACAACCCAGCGACTTTGCTTTATCGGTTGGCGAAATTGTTGCCCTTGGCCGCACCCCACATCGGCGCGGTTTTGGTGGCTCAACGGACGCGAAAGACAAAGACATCATCGACAGCGCATTAGAGCAAATGAACCTATTTGGGTTGGTGCACCGTCATCTTGGCACATTGTCTGGCGGCGAACGCCAACG
>JALZUL010000211.1 GCA_023301665.1 Ascidiaceihabitans sp. | reverse complement strand
AATTCAAGGCAAGCGGTACCGAGGTCCGTAGGTTGCCCACTGACGTTGTAGAGGCTTTGCGTACCGAAATGACAGCTGTCTACGAAGAAATGGGGGCTGCAGACCCACTCTTCAAAAAAGTAATGGATAATTATTTTGCCTTCAAAGCCAGCCATGATGTTTGGGCAGATGCCTCGGAAAAAGTCTGGCATTCCGAGTTGCGCTAATCCCTTTTGGTTCGGGCGTCTTCGGTGCCCGAACCACCTCTCTTCCTTTAAACACACGAGTCCCAAATTATGACTGCTGCTCTCCGCTTTGCCGCCTTTATCGACGCTATGACGCGCCTCATCAGCCAGGTCGCCGCTGCCTTACTGCTAGGATTGGTAGGTTTGATCTTTTTCAACGTTGTAGGGCGTTACGTATTTGGAAATGCTCCGGTCTGGATGCAAGAGCTGGAATGGCATCTTCTTGTCCCTGTCGCGATGTTGGGGATCGTGGTGCTGATGCTCGAAAAGGGGCATGTGCGGGTGGATATGCTTTATGAAAAAATGTCCCTTAAACTTCGCCATTATGTCGATTTCATCTCAATGATGTTGGGCGCGATCATGGCAGTTCTGCTGATCAAATATTCTTACGGTTTTGTCGAAAACTCGGTCTCATTATTCGAAGGGTCGCCTGATCCAGGTGGTTTGCCAGGTCGCTGGGTATTGAAAGGGTTCTTACCCATAGCTTTCGCACTTCTAGCTCTTCAGTGCGCCGCCAACGCTGTACGCGCACTTGACGCGATCCGGAAGGAAGTCTGATGCCTCTAGTGGAGTTACTGGCCGTTGGCCTGATCATTGGCTTTATGTTCTTGCTTTTGTTGGGCATCCCCGTGGGGATCGGCATTGCGGTTGCCGGCTTCGTTTTTGGGTGGCTTGGGTTTGGGGATTTCCTGTTTAACCTTGTACCATCCCGGATCTACGGTGTTGTCACAAAGTACGAATTCATAGCCATCCCTCTCTTTGTGTTTATGGGGGTGATGCTAGAAAAATCTCGGGTGGCCGAAGACATGCTTGAGGTGGTTGGCCGTCTGTCGGGGCGGTTGAACGGCGGCATGGCGGTCGCGTTGATTATTGTTGGTATTTTGATGGGTGCATCAACAGGCATTGTCGGAGCGACCGTTGCCACATTAACAATGTTGACCCTGCCTGTCCTTCTTAAGCGAGGCTATGATCCGGGACTTGCCTCAGGGGCGATTTGCGCCTCCGGCACCTTGGGGCAGATTACCCCCCCTCATTGGTGTTGATCCTATTGGCTGACATCATGGGCGAAAGCGTCGGAACACTTTTTGCCGCGGCAGTGATGCCTGGAATAATGTTGGCTGGACTCTATATCGGCTTCATCTTGATCTACGGAAAATTTCGACCTGATCTAATGCCACCAATCCCCGATTCTGAACGAGCAGACCTTGTCGGTTGGGCCTTAGCAAGAAAAGCCGTCGTGGCGCTGGCACCGCCACTTTTGTTGGTCGGTGGCGTGCTAGGATCGATTATCGGTGGCATCGCAGCCCCAACAGAGGCGGCAAGCGTCGGCGCGGTCTTTTCCATCATAATTGCCGCGCTCTACCGCCGTCTAACCGTCCCAATCATCTGGGACGCCGCTCATGGGGCGCTGCGCATCTCGGCCATGATCTTTTTCATTCTTGTCGCAGCACAAGTCTTTGCAATCGCATTCCGCGGATTACAGGGCGAAGAACTTGTCAAAGATATGCTTTACCTGCTTCCGGGCGGTGAGACGGGCGCGATCATCTTTTTGATGCTCTTGTTGTTTGTTCTTGGGTTTTTCCTTGAATGGATTGAGATCAGCTACATCGCGCTGCCTCTTCTTTTGCCTTTCTTTGTGACACAAGGCACTGACATGATCTGGCTGGCGGCATTGATCGCCTTGAACCTCCAAACCTCATTTTTGACACCGCCGTTTGGCTGGGCTCTGTTCTTCCTAAAAGGATCCGCACCGCCCAGCATCACGGCAGGCATGATTTACCAAGGCGTATTGCCGTTCATCGGAATTCAGGCTTTGGCGCTTCTCTTGCTCTTCAACTTTCCGGCCATCGCCACTTGGTTACCGCAGGCCATAGGTTGGTAAAGGGATGGAGCCTGTTGCACCCTATGCCCCGCTCGCGACTGATCCGATCTGTGCATCGGTTGTCGCGGGCTTCATAGCTGCGGTCTGGTCGATTATCCCCAGCACGACTTGGCTGGCTCTGCTTGGTGCGGGTTTAGCGCATCAAGTGGGTGCCAACTGGGTCAAGCGTTGCCTTGCGCCCTTTTCTGGCGCTCACTGCATTCCGCATGCTATATGACGTCATGTGAGCCGAAAGGGGACCTGATGTTAAAAGGCGTCCACAGCCAAATGATTTCCGACGTACTTGAGGAAGAAATCCTAAAAGGCGAACTCGCGCCTGGTTCTCGGCTGAGCGAACAATCGATAGCAGCGCGCTTCGGAGTTTCGCGGACACCCGTCCGTGAAGCCCTACAAAATATTGCGTCGCGTTCGCTGGCCGAACGCGTGCCGTACAAAGGCGTTATCGTCCGCGATTTGGACGCGGGTCGCATCAATGTCATGTTTGAGGCGATGGCCGAAATAGAAGCAATCTGTGGAGGGTTGGCTGTCGAACGCATTTCGGAAGAAGAGCTTACTCGACTTTCTGCGATGCAGAACAGCATGGGAGAGATGGCAGAGCAAAACGCTTCGAGAGGCTATGAAGCAATTAATCTGGATTTTCACTCCCTGATCTACACTGCTTGTCGCAATGAAGATTTGGCCGCTATGGCGCAGAATATACGCAGCAAGCTCGCGCCATTTCGAAAGTCTCAACTGTTTCGTACCGAACGTTTGCAGGCCTCAAATCAAGAACATGCACTGATTGTGCAACTTCTTTCCACGCGCAACAAAGCTGGCGTACAGGAAGCTCTCCGGCAGCATCTGGACGGCGCAAAACGATCCTTTTCAAAAATACGGGTATGACAGAGCAAGTTGCTGCCAAATAGATGGCCTTTGATTGGTGCGCATGCGCCGTTCGAGCCTTTGTAAAGTGATGCCCTGCCTAAAACTATCAGACAGAGCGCACCTACCGATAACAGGCCCGATCAGCGCATAAAGCCAGCCTAACTAGAGACAGGCCAACAAAAGTGCTTTTGTATTCTCAGCAGTCATCTCAATCGGATTACCGCCGGTGCTAGGGTCATTGAGCGCACCCGCCACGACGCGGTCGACATCAATGTTCTCTATCCCAAGATCGGTCAGTGTTTTCGGAATACCCATCGAAGCATTCAGCTCGTCCACATAAGCACAGAACCCGTCAAACCCACCATCGATCCCTAGATATTGGGCGGCTTGCGTAATCACATCCTCGATTGCGGGTTTGTTGAACTGCAACACTGCGGGCATACACACAGCATTCGTTGTGCCGTGGTGTGTATGATAGATCGCGCCAATCGGATGGGACAGCGCATGGATCGCACCTAGGCCTTTTTGGAATGCGGTGGCCCCCATCGCAGCGGCAGACATCATATGCGCCCGCGCTTCTATATCTGCGCCATCGGCGTAGGCGCGCGGCAGGTATTCTTTAACCAAACGCATACCCTCCAACGCCATGCCTTGCGACATTGGGTGGTAATGAGGTGAACAAAAGGCCTCGACACAATGCGCAAAGGCATCCAGACCCGTCCCTGCCGTGATGAATTTCGGCATCCCGACCGTCAGCTCGGGATCACAAATAACCACAGCTGGCAGAAACTTCGGATGAAAAATGATCTTCTTTTCTTCTGTAACAGAGTTGGTGATGACGGATGCGCGCCCCACTTCTGACCCTGTCCCCGCGGTTGTGGGCACGGCAACGATCGGCGCAATTGCATCTGCATCCGCACGTGTCCACCAATCACCGATATCTTCAAAATCCCACAACGGCCGTGTTTGACCTGCAAGAAAGGCCACTAATTTGCCAAGGTCCAGACCGGACCCACCACCAAAGGCGACCACACCGTCATGCCCTCCTTCATTGAAGGCTTTGACACCTGCCTCAGCATTCTTTTCATTGGGGTTGGGATCCACATCCGCAAAAATCGCACGGCCAAGGCCCGCAGCTTCCAAAAAATCCAGCGTCTTTGTGGTGATATCCATATCGGCCAAACCACGGTCCGTGATCAGCAGCGGTTTTTTGATGCCTGCAGCAGCACATGCCTCTGCGATTTCAGAGATGCGGCCCGCGCCGAAACGAATGTTGGTCGGGTAGGACCAGTTTGCTGTGATACTCATCGTCTATGCTTTCTTGAGGTGGTATGATTTCGGACGTGTCAGGTTATGGTAGCCAATTACGGATAACCCACCGCCCCGGCCGGTGTCTTTGCAACCCGTCCAGCAGAGCGCCGGATCAAGGTAATCTGCACGGTTCATAAAGACAGTGCCTGTTTCAATTTGATCAGCAATGGCCTCTGCGCGTGCCGTGTCTTGTGTCCAAAGCGATGCGGTCAAACCAAAGTCGCTGTCGTTCATCAAAGCGATGGCTTCAGCGTCATCTTTGACCGGCATAATACCAACCACGGGACCAAAGCTCTCTTCGCGCATCACCCGCATATCATGGGTCACGTCTGTCAGAATTTGCGGCATTAGGTACGCCCCGCCATCCTCTGGAAATAACGCTGGATCAATGTGTGCAGTGGCTCCGGCTGCGATTGCGTCCGCGGTTTGGCCTCGAACAGTATCGGCAAAACGCACATGCGCCATTGGGCCCAAAGTTGTCTCTGGGTCTAATGGGTTGCCCAGTTTGTAGCCGTTTACGATCTTAACGGCTTTTGTGACAAAGGCGTCGAACAGGCTTTCAGCAACGTAAATACGTTCGATGCCGCAGCAACACTGTCCAGAGTTAAACATTGCTCCATCGATGAGCGTCTCAACGGCCGCATCTAGATTGGCGTCTTCCATGACATAGCCCGGATCTTTTCCGCCCAACTCAAGCCCAATGCCTGTAAATGTACCGCTTGCCGCAGCTTCCATAGCCTTGCCACCGCCAACGGAACCGGTGAAGTTCACAAAACCAAAGCTGCGATCAGCAATCAGATCAGATGTTGTTTGATGGTCGAGAAACACATTTTGAATGATATCATCTGGGATACCCACACTGTGGAAAGCCGCCGCCATACGTTCACCAACCAGCGGTGTTTGTGAGGCGTGTTTTAACATCACTGCATTGCCTGAGATCAATGCAGGAGCCACCGTATTGATTGCGGTCATGTAAGGGTAGTTCCAAGGCGCAACCACCAAAACCAGCCCGTGTGGCACGCGCTTGATCACCCGACGGAATGCATCGCTATCTTCAATCTCTATCGGAGCAAGCGCATCTTGGGCGATGTCTGCCATATAGCCGGCACGCTCGTTAAAACCGCCAAATTCACCACCGTACCGTACAGGGCGGCCCATTTGCCAAGCGATCTCGGGAACGATGTCGTCGTTCATTGCCCCGACTGCAGCAACACCCGCTTGCACGAGCGCGATACGTTCGGCCAAGGGGCGCGCAGCCCATGCTGCTTGGCTTTCTTTGGCACGTGCCACCGCGGCATCCGCCTCTGTCCGCGAGAGGGTTTCGCGTGTTGCGTAGACCGACCCATCAACGGGAGAGATACATTGGATAGTCATAGTTTATTAAGCCCTTTCAAAGCCGCGCGCGATTTCCCAATCGGTTACAGTCCGGTCAAATTCTTCTTGTTCCCACTCCCCTGCACGGGTGTAGTGATCTACAACATCGTCCCCCAAAGCCTCACGCAGAAATGCGGAGTCCCGAAGCGTGACGATGGCTGCGCGTAACGTCTGAGGGATGTCCGCCGCTTTGGCATCCTCGTAGACATCACCGGTTGTCGCAGGTGCCAATTCCATCTTGTCTTCGATGCCTTTTATGCCCGCCGCGAGCATCACGGCCTGAGCCAGATAGGGGTTCAAATCCGATCCGCCAATGCGGCACTCAACGCGCACGCCCTTGGTTCCCTCACCACATAATCGAAAGCCCGCAGTGCGGTTATCTACGGACCAAACCGTTTTTGTCGGTGCAAATGTTCCTTTGGAAAAACGCTTGTAGCTGTTGATATATGGGGCCAGAAAATAGGTGTAGTCCGGTGCATAGGCGATCAAACCAGCCATGTAATGTGACATCAATTCAGACATGCCGTGTTTTGCTGATTTGTCAAAAAACAACGGCTCGCCGTCTTTCCATAAGGACTGATGCACATGGCTAGATGAACCAACGCGGTCTTTGTGCCACTTGGGCAGAAAGCTAGCGGCATGGCCGTTTTGCCAAGCGATTTCTTTGACCGCGTGTTTCGCAATGGAATGATAATCAGCGCAATCGAGCGCGGCGGAATAGCGAATGTTCAGCTCTTCTTGTCCGGCTTCAGCTTCGCCTTTTGTATTCTCAATAGGCAGGCCCGCGTCAAACAAGTGGTTGCGGATAGGGCGCATTATGCCTTCTTCTTTGGTGGTTTGGAGGATGTGGTAATCCTCGTTATAACCACTGATCGGTTCTAGGCTGCGAAAGCCATTTTTGCGAATTTCGTCATGGGTTTGCGCGAACAAGAAGAACTCGAGTTCGGTCGCCATCTTTGCCTCAAAACCCAATGCTTCTAATCGCGCGATCTGCTTCTTTAGGATAGCGCGCGGCGAATGGGGCACCGGCAAATGGTCATGATGATCAAGAATATCACACAGCACCATCACGGTACCTTCCAGCCACGGCACGGGGCGGATGGTCGCAAGATCAGGCTTCATCACATAGTCACCATAACCTGTTTCCCAAGACGTGGAGGCGTACCCATCTGGGGTCGCCATCTCGAGATCGGTCGCCAGCAAATAGTTGCAGCAATGTGTTTCCTCAAACGAGGTTTCGACGAAATTGACCGCGTGAAACCGCTTGCCCATCAGGCGGCCCTGCATGTCAACAAAACATGCCAGCACGGTATCAACTGTCTGCTCCGCAACGCGTATTTTCAGGTCGTCAAAGGTCATTGTTTTGGGCATGTTATTTCCGCTTTTCTAACGTCGGTATTACGTCGGTATCGTATCGGTATTGCGACAGTGTTTGAGTGTAGGGTGGGAAAAGCCCACCCTACCTGTTTTCTTAGCCGTAACGGTAAGGACGTCCGGCTTTGACCATATCAGCGTTGTACTTTTTAAAGATATCAACAACGCGACGTTTGACTTCGCTTTCAGACGCAATCTCTTCCCAGAACTCTTGCGCAGCGTTTTCTACAGTCGCCCACTCGTCGTCAGGAATGGTTGTCAATTCCATCTTTGGGCCGTTAACGCGCAGGTTTGCTTCGCCACCCCAATACCACCACTGACGATAGTAGTGTGATTGGTCACAGCACACGCGGAACAATGTTTGCAAATCTTCTGGTAGCTCGTTCCAGCGATCCATGTTGGCAAAGAAGGATCCCGCCCAAGCGCCAGAAATGTTATTAGTCAAGAAGTAGTTGGTTACATCGGCCCAACCCACTGTGTAGTCTTCGGTGATACCTGACCATGCGATGCCGTCCAGTTCGCCGGTTTGTACCGCGACCTCGATGTCTTCCCATGGCAAGTTCACTGGAACCACACCAAATTGAGTCAAGAAGCGACCCGCGGTTGGGAAGGTGAAGATACGCTTACCTTTAAGATCGGCCAAGGAACGGATCGGATCTTTGGTTGCGAAATGGCATGGATCCCATGCACCAGCTGAGATGTGTTTCACACCAACTTTAGAATATTCCTCATCCCAGATTTCGTTCAAGCCGTATTGGTTGAACAAGACAGGCACGTCCAAAGAATAACGCGAACCGAAAGGGAAGTATCCGCCGAACACGGTCACTTCGGTCGGTGAGGCCATGCTGTCATCATCTGACTGAACCGCATCAATCGTGCCGCGTTGCATCGCTTGAAACAGCTCACCCGTTGGGACCAATTGGTCGGCAAAGAACAATTCGATCTGCATCCGGTCGCCAGCGATTTTGTTGAACATCTCGATGGCCGGTACAATCACCTCGGCGGCCAAAGAAGCCCCCGCATAGGTCTGCATCCGCCATTTGATGGTGCTTTGCGCCAACGCGGGTGTCGCGAGGGCTGCGGGAGCGGCAACAGCCGCGCCCTGAATAAACTTGCGTCTTGAAGTCATAGTCTCTCTCCTTGGTTGGGTTAAGGCCACTTTGGGCGCGGCTCTTTTATGGTTTGTTATAGACAGCGTCGGGCAGCCATGTTGCGATTGCCGGGAACGTCATGACCAGCGCGAGCGCCCCCACCATGATCAGAACAAATGGCGTGATAGACGCATAGATATCGCGCAGCGAAATTTCTGGCGGAGCCATCGCGCGCATCAAGAATAGATTGTAGCCAAAGGGTGGTGTCATATAGGCGATCTGCGTCGTGATCGTATAAAGAATGCCATACCAAATCAGGTCAAACCCCAGCTCCCCCACCAAGGGGACATAGAGCGGCGCAACAATCACCAACATTGCTGTGTCATCGAGAAATGTACCCATCAGCAAGAAGCTGAGCTGCATCAAAATGAGGATTGTCCAAGGCGACAGGTTCAGCCGCT
This sequence comes from Ascidiaceihabitans sp., assembly GCA_023301665.1. GTDB lineage: Bacteria > Pseudomonadota > Alphaproteobacteria > Rhodobacterales > Rhodobacteraceae > Ascidiaceihabitans. The sequence continues at coordinate 250 of JALZUL010000211.1, read as the reverse complement.
CAGTAAACACGCCCTCGATTGCTTTTACCGCGCCCAGCCCATCAAACACCGCGCCAAACGCCAATGCGGCGAGAATAATCCACATAAACATGCAGGTGATACCCAGCGTGTTGCGCACCGAATTTTCAAATACTTCTTTGGTCATGCGCCCCTTGAGGACCGCAGCGACAAAGGCGGCAATCGCGCCAATCGCAGAGCTTTCAACCAGCGAGGTCCACCCCTTTACAAAAGGCACCATCATCACCGCAAA
>JALZUL010000210.1 GCA_023301665.1 Ascidiaceihabitans sp. | reverse complement strand
GTCCGGTAGCTCGTCAGGCTCATAACCTGAAGGTCGTAGGTTCAAATCCTACTCCCGCAACCAACAAAACCGATGACCCACCTGTAAAACGGTGGGTTTTGTCGTTCATGGGCCCAGTCAATTCCAAGATCGCTGTCATTTCTCCATATAATTCAATCATATGACCATCATCGATGCCTTCGTCAGGATGAAATCGCAGCTCTGAGGTCTCAAAACGGCACGCACCATCATTTACGCTATCTGCCAAGGCGGCGACTTCCTTGCGGTAGATCAGAGGTGATCCTAGAGAGGTGGTCCTAGTTATTCGACCAGTTTGTAACCTTGTTAAGATGGATCAGGGTTTCATTTAAGCTGCTGATCTCATTGGATCCGTTTTGCTGGCATAAGCCTCATCGGGGCCCAATATGCCGTGTGTGGAATGCGGTCGTTCGGCGCTGCAGTGAGACAGCCATTTGCTGATCCCAATCGGCATTTCTGAGCCTGTCTCAAAGGCGTGCAGATAGACGCATTTGTATTTGAGGGACCGCTAAAGGCGCTCAATTATCCGATTGTCGCGCCATGCGGTCCACCTTAACGACTGGTCTGAAATTCCGTGACCACCTCTAACTTTCGCTGCACGTCTCATCTACTTCCGCAAACCTCATCCGCTTTGTAACTGCCGTCAGAATCATGGGTTTCGCGACCCGAAAGAGGCGGTGAGAACGCGCAAATAAGTCGCAAATTGCCTCTCAAGGCCCGCAAGATATGCTTGTCGTGATTGTCCAACGCATACATCGTCCCAGGTTGGATCCGGTGGCACTCGCCCGTTGCAACATTTTCGACTTCGCCAATCCCCTCGATGCAGTAGTTTGCTTCAAGATGATTTTTATACTCAAGATGCAACTCTGCTCCTTCTTTCACCAACGTATCGTGCATGGAATACCCCATCGCGTCATCAGCCAGCACGATGCGGCGGCTTTCCCAGCCTTCGCCGCTTGTGTGTCGCCACGTGTTTAAGATTTCGGTCAGTTTACGTACGATCATCGTCGATCCTTTGGTCTATTTGGTTTGAGCAAGCGTATGTTCCATCGACGTATTTCGCAAATTGACTAAATCACAATTTTTACAACGTGACCTGGAGAGAGTTGAGGAAACGTGCCAAAACACAACGTACAGTGCTGGTATGGGGTAGGGAAAGACTTCTGGAATAATTCAGAACTAGGACGTAAATAATTTATTTATTTAATAGATACTTATACGAAATTTCGCCGCCTTTTTCGCTATGATGAAATTGATGCCTTTCGACGTAGAAAATACTAGCATGCGAAGTTTGTCTGCCTAGCTAAAAAGGAAACAAGGTCTGCAATGAGCCTCCCCCTCAAGGCATGTTTTAAGGTGGCGGGTTGTTTGATGCTCTAACAATCAACTATCATCTTAAATCACGACTCCGACAGAGCATTGAGGGCTTCATGAAAATACTACCGTTCCTTCTGACCTTGGCGCTGTGCTTTTGCATCAGCACACCCACTGTTATGGCCACTGAAGACATCTCGGGATTGTCTGACAAAGAAGTCCGAGCCCTGCTCATTGAACGGCTGGAAGAACCCGAAGCGCCCCCTGAGCCCGCTTTTAATCCAGCAGAGATGGCTTATAAAATCCAGCTGGGGTTTACCAAAGTCCACGCGCGCGCCAGTACCCTTTTGGGGGCGTATGACCAGCTTCCAGGACTGCCCGCCAAATGGTGGGAACGCATAAACAAGGGGCGCGATGGTACCACCTTCGGTACCTTTTTAGTGACCTTCCTTTTGTGCATAGGTACAGGTTTGTTTGCCTCGGCCATCGTAAAGAAAAAGCTAAGCCACCTCGCTGTTGTTGAGACCAAAGACCTGTCCCTCATCGCTGGTTTTTCTGAACGGCTTTTCCGGCACGGGATAGGCGTTGTGGTGCTGATAATAGTTGCCACAGCGGGATATTTTATTTTTGCATCCGGAGATCAGCGCGACCGCACACTCTTTTTCTTTTATCTGTCCGCAGTTGCAATCATCGTATTTATTGCAGGCGGTAGCCGGGCGCTCTTTGAGCCGGACGCGCCCGATTTGCGTATTCCATTCATGTCTGACCATGATGCCAGAAGCTTCCATCGTTGTATTTTGGCGTCTACGGCCTTTGGTGCCTTTGGCTTTTTCTCTTGTGCCTCTTTTGCCGCTTTGGGCATCAACGGTGATGTTCATGATTTGCTGCTGTTGATTGTTGGTGCGGGAACTACCTTTCTTTTGAGCTTTACGATTTGGCGTCACCGCCACGCCATATCCAGCGATATTCTTGCTGGAAGATTAAAGCCGTCTGTCGGCCGACAACTTGTCAGCAAATTCTGGCCTTTCATGACCTTCATTGCGGTGCCGTCGTTGTTTATCGGCCTTTTGATCAATATTTTTCTAGGCGGCCTGCCACTTTATGGAGCGGCATTATTCACCGTAGTAACTTTAATACTGCTACCGATTGCTGAAGCCGCCCTTTCCCGTGCTATTATCCGACTGGAAGGAACCGAATTTACGGTAGCCACCATCGTTGCGCGCGTGTCACGGATCGCGTTGCTTTTACTGGTAGCGCTCTCGTTGGCAATTGTCTGGCGGATCAATTTTACAGCGGTTGATGACGACAGTGTTGGTGCACAGATTTTCCAGATGCTGATCCAGATCACTGCAACGGTCGCTGTTGCTTATGCTGTTTGGCAAATACTGCGTGTTTTCTTGGACCAAAAGATCGCTGAAGAAGACAAGGCATTTGCTCGAGAAGCCGGCATGCCAGACATGGAAGCCGAGGAAATTGGTGCAGGCATGAGCCGGACGCGTACGTTATTGCCGCTACTGCGCCGTGCAGCCCTTATACTTTTATTCACGGCGGTCATTCTCGTTTCACTCGCGGCCATGGGGGTCGACACTGGTCCATTGCTGGCTGGCGCAGGTGTTGTCGGACTCGCCATCGGCTTTGGTTCGCAAACATTGGTGAAAGATGTCGTGAGCGGGTTCTTCTTTCTATTGGAAGATGCTTTCCGTCTTGGCGAATATATTGACGTTGGCAAATCGAAAGGCACGGTTGAAAGTATTTCCGTACGTTCCTTGAAGCTGCGTCATCACCGCGGTGCGTTGAATACAGTACCCTTTGGTTCGGTTGATGTAATCGAAAATTTCAGCCGCGATTGGGCGATAATGAAACTCAAGGTTCGCGTCCCCTTTGAGACCGACCTTAATATGGTACGCAAACTGCTCAAGAAAGTAGGGCAGGAATTGGGTGAGGTTGAAGCTATCCGTGATGATTTCCTTCAGCCCTTTAAGGCTCAAGGGGCTGTTGAGGTCGATGATTACGGTTTCGTTATTTCGACCAAGTTCATGTCAAAGCCTGGTAAGCAGTTTTCAATAAGACGGTATGCGTTTCAGGCAATGCAGGATGCATTTGAAGAGAATGGTATTCCGTTCTCACGCCCCCGCGTCCGTGTCGTCATAGACGAAGATGCCGATGCCGCAGATAAAAACAAAGCTGCGAAGGCCGCCGCTGGTGCTGCAATTGCAGCAATGTCCAAAGTCTAAAGCTGTTTTCCCACGGCGCTATAAATGCAGCAATAGCGCCGAGCGTTGCCGGTTCCGGCGATCGTCAGGTTGCCATCGCATTGCCTGCGGGACAAAAGGCCTGACAACAAATACATGCGCCGACGCATGCCCTGAGCCACGGACAGACCATGGGGGTCGCTTGCGACTTGTTTGGTTCATGAGCTTGTTGGGCAATCTAACACGCCTTTGCAGCATCTCAAACGGATTGCTCGATGATCCGCAGCTCTAGGGCCTCAAACGTAATCCAGTCTCCCTGTGGGTATTGCAGCTATGCTCTGAGTAGGATCAGTGTGTATGAGATAGGAACGGATTTGGGCGCTATTCTTGCCTTAAACTCAGACTTTGATCACACCAAGAGCCAATAGGAACGGGCCCTTAATCCACTCGACTCCCCAGTCAGATGATTGATTGGGGTTGATTTAGACGATGGTTTCACACCGGATAAAATCATCAGTTACGAATAAAAAGAGTAGGCGTTTGTAACGTCGTGGCAGGCGTTGTGCCACCTGTCTCAGGCGGCACAAACTCAGTGCTACCAGCTGTTGTAGCCGAGGAACTTTCCTGACATTTCGACCTTAACACGATCGCCTTTCGGGTGTTCGACACGCGTTACAGACATGTCGAAATCGATCGCAGACATGATACCGTCACCGAATTTCTCTTGGATGATAGCCTTAAGTGTTGGACCGTAGACGCCGACAATTTCATAGAAACGGTAGATGCAAGGGTCTGTAGGGACAGCTTGTTCCCAAATTTTTGTTGGGCTTTCCGCCAGCACGGTTTCAGCTTCTTGCGGCAGCCCCATCACTGAAACCATCAAAGCCGCTTTATCGGCAGGAAAAGCATTCATGCCCATGGCTGCTGAATGTGTCCAGATCGGCGACATATCGATCTTTTCTACGATCTCTTCCCACGTTATCCCGGAGCTTTTTTTGGCCGAGAGGATCATCGCGGTGACGTCTTCTTTTGTCATCATGTCACTCATAAGGTCTTTCCTTCTTTTATAGTCCTAATTCTGTAAGTCCTGGATGATCATCAGGGCGCACTTCGCCTTGCGGCCAATGAAACAAACGGTCTTCTTCTGAGATCGCAACGTCATTGATGGAGGCATGTCGCACGGCCATATAACCGCCCTCATCGAACTCCCAGTTTTCATTCC
>JALZUL010000209.1 GCA_023301665.1 Ascidiaceihabitans sp. | reverse complement strand
CCGATCCTCGTTCTCCCGCTTGAAAAGAGAACATGTGGCATAGACCAGAGTTGCAGTCTCAGCCACGTATCCGACCGTTTCATCAAGGATCTGATCTTGAATTCCACACAGTTCATTCAAACGCTCTTCGCTCAAGGCCCATTTCGCTTCAGGGCTTCGGCGCCACGCGCCACTTCCAGAACAAGGAGCATCAATCAGCACCAACTCAAACGGCGCTTCAGGCGCAATCATATCAGTGGCAAGCAGTTTTATGCTCGCACCAGCACGTTCCGCGCGCGCAGGAAGGTCTGCCATGCGATCAAAATTTATGTCATGCGCAATCACTTGACGATCTTGAGCAGCCAAGGCCAACGCTTTACCGCCCCCCCCCGCACAATAATCCAAGACATGCTCGGCGTTCGGAAGATCCGTAACGATCGCTTGGCTCGACGCATCCTGTAGTTCCACCCATCCTTCTAGATAAGCGGGGCTGTTACGCAGCTTGCGTTCTCCAGCCGTGATCGTAAGCGCTGTGTCACAAACCCTGTTGATGGTCGTTTCGATGCCTGCTTCTGCTAGATCAGCAGCGGCCTGTGAGAGGTTGCATTTTGATAGGTTCACCCGAACGGTGATCGGTGCCCGGGTTTGCAAAATAGCTGCAGTCGCCGCAGCCTTGTCACCCAAAGACGATTCAAATTCAGCAATGAGCCAATCTTGAACATTCCAGACATCGCCCTGTTCCGCCGGAAGCTGGCCAGCTGCCTTTTCTTCATCGCTCAAAGGTTTTGGCGCATGGCCTTCCCCGTGAAAAAGACCATCGATATCCGCCTCAAGCGCGCGCAAGCGGCCAATCATACGCGCACGGCCGGTTTCTGCACCACCGCGAACAGCGTCAGAACGCCAATTGCGGACTGTATCAAAAACATGATCGCGCACCGCGGCGCGATCTTTAGATCCCGCGAAACGGCTGCGACGGGCCCAAGCGGTCAAGGATTTTTCAACCGCTTGCCCCTCTTGGATCATGTCTAGAATTTCGATAGCTGCGGCCACGCGTGCGCCTGGTGTCATAGTGATAGTCCTTAAATTAGGCCAAACGTGGCAACAGTATGCGGATCAACCGATCCGGTAATTTGGGCTTTCGCGGGTAATGCGCACATCGTGCACGTGGCTTTCGCTTAGGCCAGCACCCGTGATTTTCACAAAGTTACAGCCCTTGCGCATCTCTGGGATTGTCGCATTGCCTGTATAGCCCATTGACGCACGCAGACCGCCCACCAATTGGTGGATCACTGCGCCTGCGCTGCCTTTGTATGGAACTTGGCCTTCGATACCCTCAGGCACCAATTTGTCGCTGGCTGCGTCCTTTTGGAAATACCGATCCGCAGACCCACGTGCCATCGCACCCATTGAGCCCATACCACGGTAGCTTTTGAAACTGCGGCCTTGGTACAAGATAACGTCGCCCGGAGATTCATCTGTACCCGCAATCATTGAACCAACCATCGCGCAAGACGCGCCGGCAGCGATCGCTTTGGCGAAATCGCCTGAGAACTTGATGCCACCATCAGCGATTACCGGAATATCGCCCGCGGCTGCAGCGCAATCCATAACAGCTGTAAGCTGTGGCACCCCAACCCCTGCAACCATTCGCGTTGTACAAATTGATCCAGGACCAACGCCAACCTTGATCGCGTCCGCACCTGCATCAATCAATGCACGCGTCGCATCGCCTGTCACAACGTTGCCAACAACGATCTGGATGTCCGGCGAAATTGTCTTTGCACGACGTACCGCGTCTGCAACGCCGGCTGAGTGACCATGTGCTGTATCAATAACAACCATGTCGACACCGGCTTCAACCAATGCAAGCGAACGCTCAAAGCCTGCGTCGCCAACAGTTGAAGCCGCTGCAACACGCAGGCGTCCCAATTCATCCTTACAAGCTGTCGGATTCAAAACCGCTTGTTCGGTATCTTTTAACGTCAACAAACCTGTCAACTTACCAGAACCATCCGTCACCAATAGCTTTTCGATGCGACGGGATTTCATCAAGCTGATTGCCTCGTCACGATCAGCTGGCTCGTGCAAGATTGCCAAGTTGTCTGTGCTCATCATAACAGAAACCGGCGTTGCATCATCAGTGGCAAAACGCATATCGCGGTTTGTCACGATACCAACAACGCGGTCATTCTCATCAACAACCGGGAAACCAGTAACGCTGTAACGTTCCTGCAATACCTTGGCATCTGCCAAAGTCTGATTGGCACGCAAAGTGATCGGGTTGTAAACAATCCCACTTTCAAAGCGCTTGACCCGGCGAATTTCGCGCGCCTGCTCTTCAATAGAAAGGTTGCGGTGTACAACACCGATACCGCCAGCTTGAGCCATGGCAATCGCCATGCGCCCTTCGGTTACTGTATCCATTGCCGAACTCAGCAACGGTATATTCATAGCAATCGATTTAGTTACAAATGTCCGCGTGTCAGCCGTGGATGGCAACACATCGGAAGCCCCCGGAACAAGCAAAACATCATCAAAGGTTAGAGCCTCACGAATCTCCATATCGCACCTCGCATGGGAGTGTTCATTTGGCGGTTTCCTTTCTCATGCTTTAAAGCAAAAGAAAAGCCATGATTGTGAAAATCCCTCTTCATCTTGCCCTTTAAACTTCCGCCGGAGGCATCCAACCTCAAAAACGCGGTAAAAGATCAAAAATGACGCGCAACCGGACGATTTTGCCGCTCTTTGGCTTTCCCTTTTACCTCCCCGCTCTATGATTGATCCGAACACTATAAAGGCACTTTCATGAGCACCGAACCCCTCGTCGTTTTTACCCCCTCTGGCAAGCGCGGTCATTTTGCAGTTGGCACCCCCATTTTAACGGCCGCACGGCAATTGGGCGTCGATCTTGATTCCGTTTGTGGCGGGCGTGGGATTTGTTCGAAATGCCAAATCACCCCGAGCTATGGTGAGTTTTCCAAACACGGCGTCACTGTACACGACGACGCGTTGAGCGAATGGAACAGTGTCGAACAAAGATATCAAGACAAACGCGGTCTGATAGACGGGCGTCGCCTTGGCTGCCAAGCCACGGTGCAAGGTGATATTGTGATTGACGTGCCACCGGAAAGCCAAGTCCACAAACAAGTGGTACGCAAACGCGCTGAAGCCCGTGACATTAAGATGAACCCCTCGACCAAGCTGTATTACGTCGAGGTCCAAGAACCCGACATGCACGACCCCTCGGGGGATCTTGAACGGCTCCGTATGGCGCTGAACGAGCAATGGCAGCTCGAAAAC
>JALZUL010000208.1 GCA_023301665.1 Ascidiaceihabitans sp. | reverse complement strand
CTACCGGAATGGAACCTTGATGACCTTTACACAGGTGAGGATGCCCCAGAGCTAGTCCGCGACCTCGAATGGCTCGACACAGCCTGCGCAGATTTTGCCAAAGACTACGAAGGCAATCTCGAAACGCTCGACGCTGCCGGCTTGCTAGAGTGCGTGCTTCGCAATGAGAAAATCAATCAGATTGCCGGTCGCATCATGTCTTACGCTGGCCTGCGTTATTATCAGCTCACCACTGATGCTGACCGTGCCAAATTCATGTCAGATGTCCAAGAAAAGATCACCAACTTCACGACCCCGCTGGTGTTTTTCACGCTTGAACTGAACCGCCTCGATGATGCGCACATGGAAGGCTTGCTTGCAGCCAACGCCGACCTCGCCCGTTACAAACCCGTGTTCCAACGCATCCGCGCGATGAAAAAATATCAGCTCTCTGACGAGCTTGAAAAATTTATGCATGATCTTGGCGTTGTTGGGGATGCATGGGAGCGCCTGTTTGATGAAACCATCGCAGGACTTGAGTTCAATGTTGATGGCGACGACCTGAACATCGAAGGCACCTTGAATCTGTTGACGGACCCTGATCGCAGCAAACGCGAAGCAGCCTCCCGTGAACTGGCCGAGGTTTTTGGCGCAAACATCAAAACCTTTGCCCGTGTGCACAACACTCAGGCCAAAGAGAAAGAGATCATTGATCGTTGGCGCGGGATGGAGACACCGCAAACCGGTCGCCATCTTTCAAACGATGTTGAGCCAGAAGTGGTCGAGGCCTTGCGCAACGCCGTTGTCGCCGCCTACCCCAAACTGAGCCATCGTTACTATGAACTAAAGCGCAAGTGGCTTGGCCTTGACGTTATGCAGGTCTGGGACCGCAACGCCCCGCTGCCAATGGAAGACACCCGCGTCGTGGATTGGGCAAAGGCCGAAGACATGGTGATGACCGCTTATAACGCGTTCGATCCACGGATGGGCGAAATCGCCGCCCCCTTCTTTTCCGAGGGCTGGATTGATGCCGGTGTGAAACCGGGCAAAGCACCGGGCGCATTTGCGCACCCTACAGTGACAAACGTACACCCCTATGTGATGCTCAATTACTTGGGCAAACCACGTGACGTGATGACATTGGCGCATGAATTGGGCCACGGAGTGCATCAGGTCCTTGCGGCTGAGCAAGGCGAGATGCTGTCATCCACACCGCTCACCCTTGCCGAAACGGCTTCGGTCTTTGGTGAGATGCTGACCTTCCGCAAAATGCTGGATGGTGCAGAAAGCAAATCCGAGCGTCGTATTCTTTTGGCCGGCAAGGTCGAGGACATGATCAACACGGTCGTGCGCCAAATCGCGTTCTACGACTTTGAGTGCAAACTCCACGCGGCACGCGCCCAAGGTGAGCTGACCCCAGAAAACATCAATGAAATCTGGATGTCTGTTCAGGGCGAGAGCCTAGGTCCAGCCTTTGAATTCATGGACGGTTACGAAACCTTCTGGGCTTACATCCCGCACTTCGTGCATTCACCGTTCTACGTTTACGCCTATGCCTTTGGTGATGGCCTCGTGAACGCGCTTTATGCGGTCTACGCCGAAGGCGACGAAGGCTTTGAAGACAAGTATTTCGACATGCTGAAAGCTGGTGGTTCAAAACATCACAAAGAACTGCTCGCCCCATTCGGCCTTGATGCCTCTGACCCTAAATTCTGGGACAAAGGCCTGTCTATGATCTCAGGATTCATCGACGAACTTGAGGCGATGGAAGACTAACCAAACCTCACCAACACTATCCCAAAAGGGCACACACCACATATCGGCGTGTGCCCTTTTCACTTTGCCTTATAAACTTTCCCCGAAGGGCCGGTTAGAAACACAGCGCAACTCCACGTCAGGCTTTGCCTCGAGAACAATCTCGCCTACCCTCGCCTCAACAAAATAGGGAGAGAGCAATGCGCACTTTAGGCAAATGGATCGGCAGATTTCTTCTACTGGTCGGTGTAGCAGTCATTGCCTTCCTCATGTTCGCCCCTGCCTATGTCGAAAAATCGCGCAATCGCGTGGTCGCACATGATCCCTATAACGTTAGCCCCCACGCTCAAGCGCTTCACGATGCTATGCTGGTGGGGGATTGGCACGCGGACAGCTTGCTCTGGCAACGCAGCCTGTCAAAACGTGGCAATCGCGGTCAGGTCGACATCCCACGCTTGATCGAAGGCGGTGTCGCCCTGCAAGTGTTCACTGCCGTGACCAAAAGCCCTGCGGGACAAAGCTATGACAGCAACTCAGCAGAGGCCTTTGACAACATTACCCCCCTCGCCGTCGGGCAAATGTGGCCGCCACGCACATGGACCTCGCTGTTAGAGCGCGCGCTGTATCAGGCGGAAAAGTTGCATGGGTTTGCAAAAGACATCCCCGATCAAATCACTCTTATAACATCCCTTGCCGATCTTGAGGCGCATCTGGCCGCTCGCGCAGCTGGCAGTAAAGCTGTCGGTGGATTGCTTGGGATCGAGGGTGCGCATCCTCTTGAAGGCAATCTTGCCAATATGGACAAGCTAGAGGCCGCAGGTCACCGCGTTATTGGCCTGCACCATTTCTTTGACAACGAGTTAGGCGGCTCATTGCACGGTGAAAGCAATCAAGGCCTGACCGAATTTGGGCGCAGCGTCGTCAAAGACATCGCAAGCCGCGGGATGGTGCTAGATCTTGCGCATTCCTCACCGCAGGTGGCACATGAAGTGATCGAAATGACCGATATGCCCCTGATCGTCAGCCACACTGGGCTGTATAGTTTTTGCGGGGTAAAGCGCAATTTCACCGATGATCTGATGCAAGGGATCGCGGCATCTGGTGGCGTTCTAGGTCTGGGTTTCTGGGCGGAAGTGTCCTGTGGCAACATCACCCCAGCAGGTATCGCACAGATGGTCAAAGCGGGGATCGAGGCTGTGGGCGCAGATCACATTTCACTCGGGTCAGATTTTGACGGATCGGTTGAAACCGCATTTGATACGTCAGAGCTGCCTGCCCTCACCAGCGCATTGATCGATGCTGGCGTATCAGAGCAAGACATCCGCAAGGTCATGGGCGAAAACATGATCCGCGTTCTGCGCGCCCGTCTCAAATAAAAAAGGCGCTGGTTCACCTAGCGCCTCTTTTCATTCTTTTCATAAGCCTACGAGGCCCCGATTTCAGCCCAGCGCGCTATCACAACGCGGGCAAACATCTGGCCGCGAGCCACTACCGACATCTGGAAGAATTTTCCAGCAGCGGCCACATTTGTCGCCCTCTGCCTTGGCAAATACAACACCAACGCCGTCCACATCAGGATTTGTGAACGCACCCTCAGGGGCATCACCGGTCGCCAAGTTCACTTGGCTAGTGATACACAAATCAGCAAAGGTCTCTGGATTGGTGATCACCGCCGCCAAATCAGCGGACAGATAAACCGTTGGGCAGGCCTCAAGCGAGGAACCGATCACTTTAGCTGTACGCTGTTCTTCAAGCGCACCTGTCACCACACGGCGGACCGCGCGCACAATTTCAGAACGCTCTGCCAAGGCATCATTGCGCCACTCGCTTGGCGTTTCAGGGAAATCAACCAGGTGCACGGACGTTTTCGCATCGTTGCGCTCAAGCCAAACCTCTTCCATCGTGAAGGGCAAGATTGGGGCTAACCATGTCGTCATGCGGGCATAGAGGTGGTCAAGGACCGTCAAAGCCGCATTCTGGCGGTTAGAGTCTCCATCACAATAAAGCGCGTCTTTGCGAATATCGAAGTAGAACGAGGATAAATCCTGCGTCGCAAATTCGAACACCGCGCGGAACACCCCTTGGAAATCGAACTTGGCGTAACCAGCGCGCACAGCTTCGTCCAAAACAACCATTTTATGCATGATCAATTGCTCAAGCTCAGGCATGTCTTTCACATCAACGGCTTTTGAGGCGTCAAAATCAGCCAAAGAC
>JALZUL010000207.1 GCA_023301665.1 Ascidiaceihabitans sp. | reverse complement strand
TTATGATGAATACCTCGCCGTGATGGACATGACGGCCGAGTTCTACCTCTCAACCGTGCAGCGCATCTTTAAAAACCGCGAAATCGCCAAAAACGAATTTGTTGTGGATGGCCATAAGGTCGATTTCAGCAAAATCACCACCGTCGCGGTCAAGATCGTCGAAGGCGAAAAAGACGACATTTCGGCCCCCGGCCAATGCCTCGCAGCACTCGACCTGCTCACAGGCCTTCCCGACAGCAAAAAAGCCAACCACGTCGAACCCGGCGCCGGACACTACGGCATCTTCGCCGGCGGCAGCTGGCGCAACAACATCCGCCCACTGGTCCTGCAGTTCATCGAAGACAATTGCAGCAAACCAAAAGCGGCAACCAAGCGCAAAGCGACAACCAAACGCGCTGCGGCGAAATAATCGGTTGGGTGGGGAAAACACCCCCACCCTCGCGTCAAAACCGCCCGCGATCTACCGCAACACCAAAGCCGACCCCAACCAATCGCGCAGCGCGTCGGTTACGGCGTTGGGTTGCTCAAGGGTCGGCAAATGCCCCGCATCCGGCACCACCACCAATGTGGCATTGCTGATCAATTCGGCCATCACCTCGTGCCGCTTGACCGGCATCACCGGATCATCCGCGCCACATAATACCAAAACTGGCTGCTCCAGCTTCATCAACGCCGCCGTCTGATCTTTGCGGCGTTGCATCGCGCGCGCTTGGGCCACGAACACATCCGCCCCCAAGGCGCGCGCCATCTCGCGCAGCGTCGCGGCAATGCGCGGCTTTTCGGGGGTATCGGCAAGGATATCTTGCCCCAACACCTGCCCGATTACATTTTCAAACCGCCCCGTCTTGGCCGCCATAATCTGCGGCTCACGGTCACTGGCCTGATGCGGCGTCTCCGCGAGGGGCGAGGTATCCATCAACGCCAACCGCGTCACGCGTTTGGGCGCACGGCGCACCAGTTCCATCGCCACAATGCCCCCATACCCCATCCCCGCCAAAGCAAATTTCGGCGGCAGGATATCAAGCAACGACGAGGCCACTTCCTCAACGCGCTGCGATGCATTGACGGGTGCCACCGTCACCGCCCGCTCGCGCGACAATTCCGCGATCTGTGGCGCAAATACCCGCCCGTCGCATAACATCGGCGGCAAAAAAACCAATGGTTCGGCCATAGCCATATCGTCCCCCAACGATCTGTCTTACATGCCCCGCTCATGCCCGCAGGCGTGGGTGGCGTCAAGGCAACCGTGGCGGCACATGCCCACGGAACATCGGAAAATCCGCATATCTCCGCTGGCGCTGTGCCAACCGCTCATCTGGTTGCGCCCCGCGTGCCAACAACGTGCCCTTGGGCGCAATATAGCTTGCGATTTTGCGCCACGGCTGGGGCCGCCACGACAGGTTAAACGCGCATAATTTTGGGAAAAACCACATTTCCGAATAGGGCAGATGATCATGGATCCACCACGCTAAATCTTGCCAATCACGGCCATCGGCGTATTGATCGGCAAACCATGGGACAACCACGCTCGCGCCTGCAACGGCTTTCTCCCCCTGATAGAGGTCCCAAATATGGCACTCCACGGGGTTGTCATTGCGCGCGCAATTAAGCTTGTTCTCGTTCCCATAAGCGTTCAGCTGTGGTGAGCGGTATCCCGATCGCACAGCCACCCGTCCAAAGGTTTCTTCGAGTGGGTCAAGCAGCTGCGTGCAGAACTTTCGCCCATGTTCCAACACCAAGCTCGGATTTTCCGGCACATTAGGCACGCCGTGAAACCCGTTGATTTCAGAATACATAAAGTCGCGCATGAAAAAGTGTTTAGACAGGCGTTCACGCCCTAAGGTTTCCAAACTCCACATACTGCGCGGCTGGCGCATTTAGGCGACCCCGTTCCATTGAAATTCGCCCTTTGGACCAAGCGGACTAAACGGGTTGTGCGCCACCTCCCAAATATGCCCATCAGGATCGGCAAAGTACCCGTGATGCCCGCCCCAAAAGACATCCTGAGCCGGTTTCAGCACACGCCCTCCCGCCCTTTCCGCTTTAGCAATGATTGGCGCAACATCCGCTTTTTCGGTGGTGTTGTACCCAAGGGTCATCCGCCCAGCGCCAAGCTCATCAACCGGTATGCCAAGATCGCTTGCAAGATCAGCCAATGGGTAAAGCCCCAAAGTTTGCCCGATCAAATCAAAAGCGATCACCCCGTCAGGGCTGTCCACTCGTGCCCAGCCCAGCGCCTCATAAAAAGCCGCTGATTTGGCCATATCTTTTACCCCCAAGGTGATCAGGCTGACCCGCTGTTGCATCATCAAATCTCTCCAAACCATTCCAAAATTGCGGCGACACTGCGTGCCGTCTGTGAAGGTGCCGTAATATCACCAGCAATCACATGCGCCGACGGGTCATCCCCCTGCCCCAATTGTGGTCGCAGGGTTACAATTGGCCCACCCCATTGCGCCGCCACCCGTTGTGTCACATCTGCGCGCACAACACTGTCATTTTCTGCGTAATGAAACAGCGCGGGTATTTTTACGGTTGAGTAATCCACCAGCCCAGCCGCCTTTACCGCAGCCGCCATCGGGAACAACGCCACGCTTGGATACCGCGTCGTCCAGTGACGCGCTTGAGCTTCGTTCATCGGCTCAAAAGAACGCGTCTCACCAAACACCAAAGGCAACCAATACCGCGCCGCCGGCAAGGTCAACAAAGGTGCAGCCGGATTGCTGATCGCAAAATTGGGGGATACAAAGACCACACCAACAACGTCCTTTTGCAACGCGGGCTCACTCAATGCCATAGCAGCCAATGTGCCGCCTGTTGATGTCGCGATCACCAACACTTTTTCCCCCACCCGACGTGCAACCGCCAAGGCCTCAACAGTGTCTGCCATCCAACCGGTCACGCTGCTTTCACCCATCGCATCGCTGTCACGTCCGTGCCCTTGGAACCGCGTAAAGACCAAATTGGCCCCTAAAGCTGTGGCCACATCATCGGGAACAGGCCGGATTTCTTGCGAACTGGCTGAAAAACCATGTAAATAAACCACAGACATCGGCGTTTTGAGTTCCGCCGCACCAGCCCAGATAACCCGCTTATGGCTGTCCACTCTAATGTCCAGCACCTGCGCCTCGCGACCGTCTAGATAGGCTTGCACCCCTTCGTCCAATTGGCTCTCATCAAATGCCGTCTCAAAACTGACGTCCTCATAAGGACCAAAGTACCACAGCGCGATACAAACTACGATCAGCGCCAATAAGACGCGCCCGACGAGTTTGCCAAAGGCTCTCACCTGCCTTCTCCTAAGACATCGACAATTGCGTCTTCGATCATGCCCAGACATGGCCCGTCAGAGAAACGGTGGTCTGCATCCTTGACCAAGGTCAGGCGCATGTCAGGGCTGGTCGCATGCTCAAGCAAGGTCACCGCACGCTCTGTGCTCACAGCAGTGTCCGCAGTGCCTTGCAACATCCGCACAGGAAACGGCAAATCTAACGGGCTGCGCAGCACCAACTGTTTGCGCCCATCCACGATCATGCGTTTGGAAATAATGTATGGCTCCATGTAATCCGAAGGGATCTCAACCTTCCCCTCGACCTCTAATTTCTCTTTTTGGGCGTCCGTAAACGACGCCCAATACCCGTCTTCGGTAAAATCAGGGGCCGCAGCAATCGTCACCAAGCCGGCAACACGCTCAGAATGGTCGCGGGCAAACAACAGCGATTGCCATCCCCCCATGCTAGAGCCGACCAGCAAAACCTGACCGCTCGTCAATGCATTGATCGCTTCAAAGGTGTCTTCGGCCCAATCACCGATACACCCCTCTTCAAAGGTGCCCGAACTGATGCCATGCCCCGAATAATCAAAGCGCAGAAATGCTTGCCCCCGTGCACGCGCCCATTCTTGCAAATGGATGGCTTTTGTCCCCTCCATATCGGACTTTAAACCGCCCAAAAACACCAACCAAGGGCCTGTGCCCTCAAAGCGATGGTAAGCAATGCGGCGGCCTTGCGGCGTGTCTAAGTATTGTGCGTCTGGCATAGGGGTCCCTTTTGAGATGCCCAAGCATGCGATAACTCCGCGCCCTGAGGCAATCGAGAAATCACCCCAATTCGCTGCGCCGTGCGAAACGACGTAGCGCTCTACTTGTGTTTTTTCGCAATTCCCCCTTAGACTTAAACAATGACGCCACCACCCAAGTTTATTATCCCAGTTATATCCACTTGCAACTTTCTGGTTGGGGTTGGCGTTTTTATGATCATCGGCATTCTCGAACCCTTGGGAGAAGGGTTAGACATCGCGCCAGAAAAAGCTGGCATCCTGATGACCGTCTACGCAATTTCTTACGCTATTTTGTCTCCAATATTGGTCAGCGTCTCGGGCCATATCGGCCGCAGGCGTGTCATGACACTGGGCCTTTCGCTGTTTCTGGGTGCTGCCGTGCTTTCCGCATTGGCACCCAACCTGCTGGTCTTAAGCATTGGCCGCGTTCTCGCCGCTGCGGGGGCAGGTATGTTTACTCCCGTTGGCGCAGCCGTTGCCGCGAATTTATTCCCCGAAACGCAAAGAGCACGCGTGCTGGCCGCCGTCATGTTCGGCTTTACTCTGGCCCAAGTTGTGGGCGTGCCCGCAGGCAGCTGGATCGCGTATACCTTTGGCTGGCGCTACGCATTTTGGGGGATTGTCGCCCTTAATATTCCAGCGATCTATCTGATCTGGACCTTCGTGCCCGCAGGCTTGAGGTTCCAACCGATCACTTTCAAAGATCTCAAAGACACCCTCAAAGATGGGCGAATGATGTTCGCCATCGCCTTTACCGGATTATACCTTGGCGCGATCTACGTGATCTTTACCTACCAAACTCCGCTGTTCAGCCAACAAATGGGCATGGGCCGCGATCTGATCACCTTTACCCTCGTTCTCGCGGGGCTTGGGTCCGTTATCGGCAATATCATGGGCGGCGTCATGGCCGATCGTTTGGGATGGTTCATCACGCTGGTTCTGCTGTGCTGCGCCCAAATCGTGATTATGCCGTTTTATTCGTTCCTCCCCATGTCGCTGCCAAGCTTCTTTGGCCTTACCATCATCTGGTCTATCGCCAGTTGGTCCTTCATGGCGGGTCAACAGATGCGCCTTATCGGATTGGCCGGCCCTAAGGCCCCTGTGGTTTTGTCCCTCACAGCCGCAGCAATCTATATCGGGGCCGCCATCGGTTCGACCATCGGTGCGATTGTCATCAGTCATGCAGGCCTAAGCGGCCTTGGCATCACCGCAGGCGTGTTCACGAGCCTTGCCCTCATAAACCTGATCATATCACGGCGTTACCCGCCTACCTCACACGACAGCTAAGCAGAATTATCGCCCCAAAAACGCTTGACGCCAAACCCTACGCTAGGGCAAAAGGCCCGCGAACCATATATAACCCGCAACCGGGCGTTTCGTAGGCGCCAAACTGACGAGGAGTGCCCAGATGGCATCAGTCTCTCTTACCTTTCCCGATGGCAATGCACGTGAATACGACGCTGGTGTAACAGCCGCCGAAGTTGCATTGAGCATCTCAAAATCGCTTGCCAAAAAGGCCATCAGCGCCACAGTAAACGGCGAACATTGGGACCTTCAGTGGCCCATCACCGAAAACGCGACAATCGCTTTGCACACCATGCAGGACGAAGAGCAAGCCAACGAACTGGTACGCCACGATCTGGCACATATCATGGCGCGCGCGGTCCAAGAGATTTGGCCTGACACCAAAGTCACCATCGGCCCTGTGATCAAAAACGGCTGGTACTACGACTTTGATCGCAAGGAATCCTTCACCCCCGAAGACCTTGTGACCATCGAAAAGAAGATGAAGGAAATCATCAACAAACGCGATGCTGTGCGCACCGAAGTGTGGGACCGCGACGTGGCGATCAAATACTACGAAGATCGCGGTGAGCCCTATAAGGTTGAGCTGATCGAGGGCATCCCAGGTGATGAGCCATTGCGCATGTATTGGCACGGCGAATGGCAAGATCTGTGCCGTGGCCCACACTTGCAACACACCGGCCAAGTCCCTGGTGACGGCTTCAAACTGATGTCGATTGCTGGCGCATACTGGCGCGGTGACTCGAGCCGCGAAATGCTGCAACGCATCTACGGCGTGGCGTTTACCGGCAAGGAAAAGCTCAAAGCCCACCTAAACATGCTGGAAGAAGCCGCAAAACGCGACCACCGCAAATTGGGCCGCGAGATGGACCTGTTTCACATGCAAGAAGAGGCACCAGGTCAAGTGTTTTGGCACCCGAATGGCTGGCGCATCTACACCGAGCTGCAAGATTATATGCGCCGCCGTCAACGTGCAGGTGGTTATGTCGAAGTGAACACACCACAGGTCGTGAACCGTCAACTTTGGGAAAAATCAGGCCACTGGGAAAGCTATCAAGAGAACATGTTCATCGTCGAAGTTGACGAAGATCATGCGCGCGAAAAAACCATCAACGCGCTTAAACCCATGAATTGCCCCTGCCACGTTCAAGTGTTCAACCAAGGTATGAAATCATATCGTGACCTACCCTTGCGCATGGCCGAGTTTGGGTCATGCAACCGTTATGAGCCATCAGGCGCATTGCATGGCATCATGCGTGTACGCGGTTTTACCCAAGATGACGGACATATTTTCTGCACCGAAGACCAAATTGAAACCGAGACCAAGATTTTCATCGAATTCTTGTCTGAGATCTACGCCGAGCTTGGCTTTACCAATTGGGCGATCAAACTCTCCACCCGCCCCGAAAAGCGGATCGGCTCGGATGAGATTTGGGACCAATTGGAAACCGCACTTGGCAACGCATGTAAAGCCGCGGGATATGACTATGATATCCAAGAAGGCGAAGGCGCATTCTACGGACCAAAACTTGAATTCGTTTTGACCGATGCCATCGGACGTGACTGGCAGTGTGGCACATTGCAGGTCGACAGCAACATGCCAGAGCGTTTGGATGCGACCTATGTTGGCGCAGATGGCGGCAAACACCGCCCCTTCATGTTGCACCGTGCAACGCTGGGTTCATTTGAACGCTTCATCGGTATCTTGATCGAAGAACACGCTGGTAAGTTGCCATTCTGGCTGGCCCCACGCCAAGTTGTTGTCGCCTCTATTATCTCGGATGCCAACGATTACGTAGATGAGGTCGTCGCCGAACTACGTGCCGCAGGCATCCAAGCAGAAGCTGACATTCGCAACGAAAAGATCAACTACAAGGTGCGCGAGCACTCTGTTGGTAAGGTGCCTGTCATCTTGGCTGTCGGCGCTCGTGAAGTCGAAGAACGCACCGTCACCGTGCGCCGCTTGGGTGAGAAAAGAACATCCGTGGAAGCCTTTGAAGACGTCAAAACCGCATTGGCGGTTGAAGCCACACCACCTGATCAACGCTGATCACGCGTTACCAAAGTTAGATTGCCCTGCTGCATGCGGGGCAATCCCTACGCCCGTTTTTTTGAAAGCCGATACCACTTATGTCTGATCCTCGCATGAAAATGGTCTTGGTCACTCCTGAAATTCCCTACAATACCGGCGCGATCGGGCGGACATGTGTCGCGCTTAATCTCGAGCTGATCCTGATCAAGCCATTGGGGTTCTCGCTGGATGAAAAATCCGTAAAGCGCGCAGGCACCGACTACTGGAAACACGTGAACCTGACCGAATACGACAGCTGGCGACACTTTCTTGATGCGCGCCAACCCGAGCGTGACAGCCTATACTTCTTTGAAGAACACGGGGCCGAAAGCCTATACGCCCCCGATTATAAAGAAGACAGCTATTTGGTCTTTGGGTGCGAATCCAAAGGGCTCCCCAAAACCATACTCGACGGTATGGAAGACCGCACATTCCACCTACCCATGCTAGACACGCGTGTGCGCTCGCTCAACCTTGCGAATGTTGCCACGGCCGTCATCTTCCAAGCCATGCGGCCGCAGCTCGGGGGTTAGACGCCCAAGGCAGCCTGCGTATCCTTACCCCAGCCCAGATACATCTGCGCACCATTCACAATCAGCGGGCGTTTCATCAAAGCAGGGTGTTGCGCGATCAAATCAAGCGGTGCCCCTGCCCTTTCTTGATCAGATAATCCGCGCCATGTGGTTGAGCGCGTATTCAATAGCGCATCGCCAAATGTCTCGAAGGCTGCAGCCATAATTTCGGCCGAGACTCCATCCGCTCTCACATCGAGCAATTGCGCTTGAGGCAGCGCTTTTACGGCCTTCCGGCAGGTATCACAGTTCTTTAGACCAAAAATTTGCATAATTTTCTCCCGTGTTTACCGCTATTTAGTACTATTTTGCGCTAACCACACGTCGTTTTTCTTGAATTTTTCTGCAATTGCGTAATCTTACATATCAGGGAGTGGTTGATAGAACATCAATCCGATTACCTAAACGATGGCCCGACAGACGGGTAAATATTGACTAAAAGGACGTGTTAAGTATGCCTAATGGTACCGTAAAGTGGTTCAACACCACTAAAGGATTTGGATTTATTGCACCAGATGAGGGTGGCAGTGATGTATTTGTTCACATTTCCGCCGTTGAGCAATCAGGACTAACAGGATTGGCCGACAATCAAAAAGTCAGCTTTGATTTGGCCGAGGGTCGCGACGGACGCCAAATGGCCAGCAACCTCGCGCTTTTGTAAAAACAAAACCGGCGCTGAGATATGCCCAACGCCGGTTCTATTCTATAACTCGCTCATGATCTTACGCAGGCACTCACCCGCGTAAAAATCAATCGTATGTGCAACCTTTGGTGCCAACCCGGCACGATGTCTGCTTAGGCTTGTAGTGCGTATGACGTACTACTTTCTTACGCGGTGCTGGTGTCGCCAAAGCGTGCTTATAAGAAATCTGCTGGTTCGGAACACCGCAGCAAACCACACCTGAAATCGTGACAGGCTGTAGACCAGCTGGGCAAAAGTTTTTGCCGTGGTAAGGGTAAATTTTTGCGTCCATTGCCATGGCAGGGACCGCACCCATCATCATCAAGCCAAAACCCGCTGTCAAAACAGTCTTGATACGCATATCTTCCCTCATTCTCGGATCAAACTACTAAATATACTACAAGTATTGCCCGATCTTGCTTAGGCAAGTCTAGCTTTTTCATCGTTTTCGACGAAACCATCGCGATTTATAGCCATTTTGCACCATTCAACCCACGTAAATCCACCGTTTGAGCAAGCGCAGCACGACAACAATCTGCATTACCCGATCTCGCCCAAGGCATGTGGCCCCTTAAATCAGGCTCCAAATCAGGCCCGCAGCCACTCCCCCGCGATGCAACGCGGCGCTTCGGTGCGAATTTCGGTTTGCGTGACACAGCGCCAATCATTGCCATCAAAGCTAGGAAAGAACGTATCCGCCCCCTCAACATCCAGGTCGATCTCTGTCAGGCACAAACGATCGGCCATCGGCAACATCGCGGCATAAATTCCTGCCCCGCCAACCCCGTAAACACGGTGATACCCAAGGGAGGTCGCAAGCTCGACGCCCTCTTGAATGGACGAAACACAGTGTTCCGCATCACACCCCTTTGATGTCACCACGATATTCAAACGGTTCTTGAGTGGCGCAGTCGGCAAGGCCTCCCAAGTGTTGCGCCCCATGATCAACGCGCCGCCTACAGTCTCACGCATAAAATAGCGCAAATCCTCTGGCAAATGCCAAGGCATATCCCCTTGTTTTCCAATCACATTCCCACGCGCACGCGCCACAATAAGTGTAATCATTAGACGGCCACCTCTCCCTTGATCGTGGGATCAGGATCATACCCAATCACCTCGAAATCCTCATATTTAAAGTCAAAAATTGAACTCACATCGCGCTTGATCCGCACCTGTGGCAATGCTTTTGGTGTACGTGACAGCTGCAAATTCACCTGTTCCATATGGTTGGAATAGATATGCGCGTCGCCCAATGTGTGCACGAAATCACCCGCTTCGTAGCCTGTTACATGAGCCAACATTTGTAGCAAAAGCGCATATGACGCGATGTTAAACGGCACACCCAGAAACATATCGGCAGAACGCTGATAGAGCTGCAAATGCATCTTGCGGCCAATGATACGCACCTGCCACATCGTATGACAGGGCGGCAATGCCATCTCAGCGATCTCCCCGGGGTTCCACGCAGAAACGATCAAACGGCGACTATCAGGGGTGGCTTTGATATTTTGGATCAACTCTTGGATCTGATCAACAGATCCACGTTCGTTGGGCGCAGGAAAGGCCCTCCATTGCTTGCCATAAACCGGCCCAAGCTCACCATCCTCATCCGCCCATTCATCCCAAATACGAACGCCATTTTCCTTTAAATAACGGATATTTGTGTCACCAGACAAAAACCAGAGCAGCTCGTGGATGATCGACTTTAGATGC
>JALZUL010000206.1 GCA_023301665.1 Ascidiaceihabitans sp. | reverse complement strand
ATGACAATCGTCAGCTGGGGCGGCGCGTACTCTGCGTCACAGCAAGCTGCTTATCATGACCCATATGCCGAAGCGAATGGCGTGACGATCATCAACGATGAATCCTCAGCAGAAGCTGTGGCCAAACTGCGTGCGATGAACGAAGCGGGCAACGTCACTTGGGATGTTGTTGACGTTGTTGCATCTGATGCGATCCGTCTGTGCGACGAAGGCCTTGCGCTGGAAATCGATGCCGACACACAACTTGCTGACGGCGACGATGGTTCAAAAGCGTCTGACGACTTTGGCGACCTGCTTGTGTCTGACTGCTTTATTCCGCAGATCGTGTATTCAACAACTGTAGGCTACCGCACAGACCTTGTTGGTGACACAGCTCCAACTGAAATCTGCGCATTGTTCGACACAGACACATACCCTGGGATGCGTTCGCTTGAAAAGCGTCCGATCAACAACCTTGAGTGGGCATTGCTTTGTGACGGCGTTGCAAAAGATGCAGTCTATGACGTTCTGGAAACAGAAGAAGGTCAGGCACAAGCTTTTGCTAAGCTTGACACGATCAAAGACAGCGTAATCTGGTGGTCCGCTGGTGCCGACACGCCGCAGCTTTTGGCTGATGGCGAAGTTGTCATGGGCTCAACATACAACGGTCGTTTGTTTGCGCTGATCGAAGAGCAAAAGCAGCCTGTTGGGATGCTTTGGGACGCGCAGGTCTTTGATCTTGATGGTTGGATCATCCCAACTGGCCTGTCCCCTGAGCGTGAAGCACGCGCTTTGGACTACATCAAGTTCGCGACAGACACACAGCGTCTGGCCGATCAAGCACAGTACATTTCATATGGACCAGCACGTTTGTCATCCGCACCACTGGTCGGCAAACACGCGACACTGGGCATTGATATGGCGCCGCACATGCCGACAGACCCTGCAAACGCAGTGAACACGTTCCTCTACAACTACGAGTGGTGGGCCGATTACCGTGATGATCTGGATGCGAAATTCCAGGCTTGGTTGTCACAGTAAGTGATCTATTGGGGCGCTGCTTCGGTAGCGCCCCATTTTCTATGACGACGACTTTGACGACGGCGGGGGGCGTTATGCCGAAGGGTTATATCATTGGTCATGTGACGGTGCATGATGCTGAGGCGTACAAAGAATATGTCGCCCGCAATTCGCCGGTTCTGGCCTCATTTGGTGGCAAACCTCTTGTTCGTGGTGGACAATCTGAGACGCCCGAGGGTCCGCAATTCACCCGGCACGTCTGTTTTGAATACCCAGATTATGAGACGGCAAAAGCCGCTTATTATTCTGATGAATACCAAGAAATCATGAAAATTCGCATAGCGAACGCCGACAGCATGATCGTTGTCGTTGAAGGGGCCGATTGATGAGCGAACAAGTTTTAGCAGCTGATGGCCGCCCTCTCAAAGCCTCGCTGAACCGTGCGTTACGCCGTCAAAAGCTAAGGGCGCTCTTGTTGATCGCGCCGCTTTTGATTTTTATTCTTGTATCATTTGTGATGCCCATCGCGGACATGTTGTTCCGCTCGGTTGAAAACCAGATCGTCGGTGAAACGCTGCCACGCACTGTTGTCGCGCTGGAAGATTGGGATGCGGCTGGCGAAGCTGGTCCTGACGATGCAGTCTATGAGGCATTGGCCCGTGATTTAGCCGTCGCAGTTGAGCAAAAGAGCCATACGCGGCTTGGTAGCCGTTTGAATTACGAATTGACCGGCATCTCATCCTTGTTCCGCAAAACGGGTCGCAAGGTCGATGAAGTTGGTGAAACGATACAAGACGCGTTGGAAGACGCCGACCCTATGTGGAAAGAGCGCGCCGTCTTTGGTGATTTGCTCGGGACTGAGGCGTGGACCCAAGCGGTGACCAGTTGGGATGGCGAAGGTTCTTTGCCTACCTTTGAAGCACGCGCCGACATACAGGCGGCTTTGCCTGAGACTACAGATCTTTATGCGTCCTTTGTGAGCCAAATGGCGGTGGATGGCGATAATCCATTGACTGAAAAGCAATGGCCGATCGTCTTTCACGTGTTGGCCCAAGAAGTGACCGCGGCAGGCAGTACCGACAGCTTAGACGCCGCAGGTCAAACCCTATTTGCTGATGTGCAAACGGCTTTAGTAGATGTCACCTTGGACGATCCCAAGACCTTGTTCATCGATGTAGATGAAGATTGGGCGAACAATGATGTGTGGCGCACGATTCAGACGTATAGCCCTGACTACACTGACGGGTATTTTTTGAATTCCGTTGATCGTTTTAAAGGGGCTGATGGCGCTGAACTGCGTCCCGAGAATGAGCAAATCTACATCACGCTGTTTATCCGCACGATGATCATGTCATTGACGATTACGATCAGTTGTATCCTGCTGGGGTACCCGATTGCTTGGCTCTTGGCGAACTTGCCAGCCCGTAAGGCAAACCTGCTTATGATCCTGGTTCTTTTGCCATTCTGGACGTCTTTGCTGGTGCGGACATCGGCTTGGAAGGTACTGCTGCAACAGCAAGGTGTGATCAACGATGTGCTTGTCTGGATTGGTCTTGTGGCTGATGGGGACCGTTTACAATTGATCAACAACCAAACTGGTACGGTTATCGCGATGACGCATATTTTGCTGCCTTTCATGATCCTGCCGCTTTATTCTGTCATGCAGACGATCCCGCCAAGCTATTTGCGGGCGGCGAAATCCCTTGGGGCGACCAATTGGACCGCGTTCTGGCGCGTCTATTTCCCACAGTCCGTGCCGGGCATTGGGGCAGGGTCGATCCTCGTGTTTATTTTGTCGATCGGCTACTACATCACGCCTGAGATCGTCGGTGGGACCAAAGGTGTCTTCATCTCGAACCGGATTGCCTACCACATATCGAGCTCGCTCAACTGGGGCTTGGCCGCCGCATTGGGTGCCATCTTGCTGGCGATCGTTCTGCTGTTCTATTGGGCCTACGACCGGATCGTCGGCATCGATAACGTAAAGTTAGGGGGATAAGCCATGTCAGGTTTGCCAACATACGCGACCCCCGGCCAAACGGTCTGGTACTACAGTTTCCGCATCATTTGTGGGTTGATCTTCTTCTTTCTGATCGCTCCGATCATGGTGATCATTCCACTGTCATTTAACGCGCAGGACTTCTTTACGTTCACGCCGGAAATGCTGGCGTTTGATCCAGCGGGATATTCGACCAAACACTACGAAGACTTTTTCTCTAGCTCGGATTGGCAGTTGGCTTTGCGCAACTCTTTGCGGATTGCGCCTGTGGCGACGATCTTGTCGGTGTCCTTAGGAACATTGGCAGCCATTGGCTTGTCCCAAAGCCATGTGCCATTTCGGCGTGCGATTATGGCAATCTTGATTTCGCCGATGATCGTACCTTTGATTATCTCCGCGACGGGAATGTATTTCTTCTATTCCAATCCGTACATTCCGATCCCTTTCTATGGAAAGTTGGAGCTGCCGTTTACACTCACTGGGACCTATATTGGGGTTGTCCTTGCACACGCTGCATTGGGTATTCCGTTTGTCATCATCACGGTGACAGCGACATTGGTGGGCTTTGATAAGTCGCTGACACGGGCCGCTGCAAATATGGGGGCAGGGCCGGTGACGACTTTCTTCCGGGTGCAGATGCCGTTGATCTTGCCCGGCGTTGTGTCTGGTGGCTTGTTCGCGTTTATTACGTCGTTTGACGAAGTCGTTGTCGTATTGTTCGTTGGATCTGCCGGTCAAAAGACGCTGCCGTGGCAGATGTTTACGGGCCTGCGCGAGCAGATCAGCCCAACGATTTTGGCGGTGGCGACGATCCTGATTGGTATCTCAATCGTTTTGCTTTTCGTCGTGGAACTTTTGCGGCGTAGATCGGAACGGCTGCGGGGCATGTCTCCGGGCTAAGGCAAAATTGCGAGCCATATCCACACTGTGAAAATTGACAGCATCGTCCCGATTAGGACGGACGATGCTGCGACCCGTCGGGCCTTGCCGTACATATTCGCGAATACATAGGTATTGATACCGGGGGCCATTGCTGACGTCAGGATCGCAGACCTGAACGCATCCGTGCTAAGGCCGTTGTACCGCCCTAGACCCCACACAATGGCTGGGTGCAGGATGAGCGAGATTGAGACCGCAAAAAGGATCGTCTTCATGTCGCCTTCTGGTCTGTAGCGGTAAAGCACACCGCCCAACCCAAACAATGCCGTCGGTAATGCCGCTCGGACCATCAGGTCCACCGCATCTGTCATGACGATTGGCAACGGGATACCGCCAAGGTTCACGATGAAACCTAGTGTTATCCCAAGGATCAGCGCATTGCTGAACATTGCTTTGATGACTTTGCCGGGGAGTGCTGCAATAGAGCCGCCTCGATTGCGCGCGATCTCCATTGCCGTGATCCCAACGAAGTAGCAAATCGGCGAATGCACTGCGATGATGGCATAATTTGCCTCAAGAGCGCCTGCGCCAAAAGCGCGTTCTGTGATCGGCAGACCAAGCAGAAGCGAATTGGAAAATAGACCAATGAAACCAATTGCGACGCTGTCTTCCCAATCGCGTTGGAAGATGAGCTTTGCGCCGATCAATCCGACGGCAAAGCCCACGATTGCGCCGACGTAAAAGCTACCAAGCAAGCTGAGATCGAAGTTCTGTCCGAGATCAAGCGTCGAAATAGCGCGAAACAAAAGGCAGGGGATTGCAAAGTTCTGCGTGAACTTCATGATCCCATCGATGTTGTCATTGCTGATGTAATTCCGCCAAACGGCTACATAGCCAAACCCGATCACTAAGAAGACCGGCAAGATAACATTGATAAGAACGCCCATGGCGGTTGCTTTCGAGGTGTTGGAGCCTCCGACGGAGGTGTTTCAGACCGGATGGGAGGCGCGGATGCGCGCCTAAGTCAGAGGGCGCGTCAGGGTGAGGCCATCGTAAGCCGGTTCAATATGGTCGGGTGTTTCAAGCGCGAGCGTCGCAAAGTCCAAATCGTTGTGCAAGTTGGTCAGTACGGCATGTGCAGGTGCCATGTCTTCAATCCACGCAAGGGTCTTGGCCAAATGCGCATGGGTTGGGTGTGGGTCGCGGCGTAGCGCATCAATGATCCAGAGATCGAGGTTTTGCAAAAGTGGCCAGCTTGTATCAGGGACATCGGCCACATCGGGCATGTAGGCCGTGTTACCAATTCGAAATCCAAACGTAACCATTGCCCCGTGCGCCACTGGAATAGGAATGAACGGGATCGCACCGCCAGCTCCTGTGATTTCAAAGGGCTGGTCAATGAGGCTTAATTCGCAGATTGGGGGATAGGATGACCCCTCAGGTTGGATAAAGGCATAACTAAACCGCTCACGCAGCGCGTTGGTCGTATCTTGGTCTGCGTAGACTTGTAGCCGTTTCCGCATGTTGTAGACGACCATGCGCAAGTCATCTATGCCGTGCAGATGGTCCGCGTGGGCATGGGTGAAGACCACCGCGTCTAGCGACCCAACCCCGGCATCAAGAAGTTGTTGGCGCATATCAGGTGAGGTGTCGATGAGGACGCGCGTTGTGCCATTTGGTCCTGTGCGGCTAACGAGCACGG
>JALZUL010000205.1 GCA_023301665.1 Ascidiaceihabitans sp. | reverse complement strand
CGTGTGCTCTTCCGATCTTGGCACCTATCGCCGAGATTTTGGCTTGGGGGATGTCATTGTTGATCGTTGTCTTGTTGATGACGTTCTTGGTGACCTCAGCGGACTCTGCGGTTTTGATTGTGAATACAATCAATGCGGCTGGCGATGAGGGACCAAAAGCGCGCCCGCATATCTTGTTCTGGGGCGCGGCCCTTGGATTGGTTGTGGCCGGATTGCTGATCTCTGGCGGTACGGGGGCAATCCAGACGGCGATGGTCATTGGAGCGCTGCCATTTTCTGTCGTGATGGCGTTGATGGCGATCTCTTTGATCAAAGCGATCTACAACGATGGCAAACGGGAAGCGGCCGGTGTGCCTGCAATTCACTCGGAAATCGAAGGGGCAACCAGCAATGGTCTGACACCGGCGGAATAATTGCTCATACGCCTTGCCCTTTTAGGCAACGTGGATAAATTTAAAGGCTCCGGTGTTGATGCATCGGGGCTTTTTTCTTGGAACCGTTGGAGATGTGATCATGGCTTTGGATATTGATTTTGTAAGGTCGCAGTTTCCGGCGTTTTCAGACCCCGCGCTTCAGGGGCAAGCGTTTTTCGAGAATGCGGGTGGGTCATACACCTGTGGTGCGGTTATCGACCGTCTGACCCGATTTTATACATCGCGCAAAGTGCAGCCTTATTCGGCTTACGAGGCCAGCCGTTTGGGCGGTGAAGAGATGGATGAGGCGCGGGTGCGTATGGCTGCGATCCTTGGGGTTGAGGGGGATGAGCTAAGCTTTGGCCCCTCGACGACGCAGAATGTTTATGTGTTGTCGCAAGCCTTTGGGCAAATGTTGAAGGCCGGTGAGGCGATCATTGTCACCAATCAAGACCACGAGGCGAACACGGGGCCGTGGCGGCGTTTGGCCGAGCGCGGGATTGAGGTGCGCGAATGGCAGATTGATCCAGAGACTGGCATTCTTGATCCGCAAGACCTTGAGGGGTTGTTGGACGAAAAGGTGCGGTTGGTCTGCTTTCCCCATTGCTCAAACGTTGTGGGGCATATCAATCCGGTGACTGAGATCACGGCACTGGCCCATGCCGCGGGTGCGTTTGTCTGTGTTGACGGGGTGTCTTATGCGCCGCATGGGTTTGCGGATGTGGGCGCGCTTGGGCCGGATATTTATCTGTTTTCGTCTTACAAAACTTACGGCCCTCATCAGGGGCTGATGGTGATACGCCGTTCTTTAGGGGAATTGCTGCCCAATCAGGGGCATTTCTTTAACGGCGACAAGCTTTACAAGCGCTTTACCCCAGCGGGCGAAGATCACGCGCAACAGGCGGCTTGCGCGGGCATGGCTGATTATATTGATGCGCTTTACGATCATCATTTTGCGGCGCCTGCGACAGGTGCAGCCAAGGGGCATGCGGTGCATGATCTGATGCGCGATCACGAGACGGGTTTGCTGACCCAAGTGCTAAGCGCGCTTGGCGGACGTAATTCTGTTCGTGTGTTGGGGCCGATGGAGGCTGGCGTGCGTGCGCCGACGGTTGCTATGGCGCTTAATCGCCCCGCAGCGCCAGTCGCGGCCGAGCTTGCCAAACATGGTATCATGACGGGGGGCGGTGATTTTTATGCGATGCGCGCCTTGGACGCGATGGGCATTGATCCGGTGAAAGAGGGCGTTTTACGCTTAAGTTTCACACATTACACGTCGCAGGCTGAAATAGATCAATTGCTCGAAGCCCTTGATCACATTCTATAATGATCCAACCCGTTGTTGGGTGCGTATAGATATTAACGACGGGATATAAATAGAATGAACGCTCCAACACTTGTTTGGTTTCGACGCGATTTGCGCCTTTCAGATCATGCGGCTTTGACGGCGGCCTGTGCCTCTGGGGGTGCGGTTATCCCTGTGTTCATTCACGATGACACGGTGGCGCAGCTTGGTGCGGCGCCTAAGTGGCGTCTGGGTCTGGGGGTTGATCAGCTAGATCAGAGCCTGCGGGCCAAGGGCAGCCGGATGATTTTGCGCAAAGGGCCTGCTGGGGATGTTTTGAAAGCGTTGGTGGCGCAAACCGGTGCCGGTGCGGTGGTTTGGTCGCGGTTGTATGATCCGCAATCGATTGAGCGCGACACTGCAATCAAGGCGATGTTGAAGGCGGATGGTGTCGAGGCGCGTTCCTTTGGTGGGCATTTGATGTTTGAGCCCTGGACAACTGAGACAAAGATGGGGGGATTTTACAAAGTTTACACCCCGTTTTGGAACAACGTTAAACATCGCCATGTTGAGGCACCTTTGCCCGAACCCTCATCAATTACAGCACCCGACAGTTGGCCTGCCAGTGATGCGATTGCGAATTGGAATATGGGAGCCGAAATGCGGCGGGGTGCGGCGATTGTGCGGCCTCATATCAGATTGGGCGAGGCAGCGGCTCAGGCGCGTTTGGCGGTCTTTGTTGATGAATGGATTGGTGATTACGTCAAAAACCGAGATTTGCCGTGGACGGATGGAACATCAAACCTGTCGGAAAACCTCGCGCTTGGTGAGATCAGCCCGCATCAATGTTGGCATGCGGGTCAACGGGCCTTCCACGAGGGAAAAGCCGGCGCTGAGGTGTTTTTGAAAGAACTGGTCTGGCGTGAATTTGCCTATCATTTGATGCATCATACGCCGCGTATTTTGGACCAAAACTGGAAAGACGGCTGGGACTCCTTTCCTTGGAATACCCAAGATACGCCTGAAGTCTTGGCATGGAAACAAGGGCGTACAGGCATACCGTTTGTTGATGCCGCGATGCGCGAGATGTATGTGACAGGCCGCATGCACAATCGTGGACGTATGATTGTCGCGAGCTACCTTACCAAACATCTGATGACGGATTGGAAGGTGGGTCTAAAGTGGTTTGAAGAATGTTTGACCGATTGGGATCCTGCGAGCAATGCAATGGGCTGGCAATGGTCGGCAGGATCGGGCCCTGACGCCACGCCGTATTTTCGGGTTTTTAATCCGGTCACGCAATTGGATAAATTCGATAAGAACCGCGGCTATGTCGATCGTTGGATCGCGCAGGGGCACAGCCACCCACATGCCGACGCGCTGTCGTTTTATGACGCCGTGCCGCGCGCGTGGGGCTTGAGCGCTGATACCCCATATCCGCAAGCTGTTGTTAGCCCCGAACAGGGCAGAAAGCGCGCCCTGACGGCCTATGAAAACCGTGGGTTCTAACCCCAACACCCTCAAAATATTGCGCTAAGCAAAGACGGATAAGGACAGACTATGACATTGACATCCACCAACGGCCAAAAGGGTTTGCCACGGTATTTCGCGCAAGTTTATGCGATGGCGCAAGATTTGAACAATGGTCGTGTCGACTTTGTTCTGCCGGACGGGCGGGTGTTTCGTGCTGAGGGTAAAAAGCCAGGTCATGTTGCAGAGATTCGCATCCACAACCCCGATTTATTTGCCCGTTTGATCCGCGAAGGGGATTTGGGCTTTTGTGATGCCTACCTTGATGGCTGGTGGAGCACGCCTGATTTGCAAGCGTTCATGGATTTTATTCATGCTGATAACGAAGATCTATATGACGGCTTTCCCGGTCAAGGATTGGTGCGCCTGTTTGAAAAGTTCAGGTTTTGGATGCAGCGCAATCACAAAGCGCAGGCGCGAAAGAACATCAGTTACCACTATGATCTGGGCAACGAATTTTACGGTCTATGGTTGGATGATACGATGACCTATTCTTCGGCTTTGTTCGAGACGGGGCAAGAGAGCCACGAGGCGGCTCAGATCGCGAAATATAAGAGTATGGTGGATCAGATGGGGGTCAAAGAAGGTGACCATATCCTTGAGATTGGCTGTGGTTGGGGCGGCTTTGCAGAATATGCGGCGAAAGAGCGTGGGCTTAAGGTGACGGGCCTGACGATCAGCGAAGAGCAGTTTAAGTACGCTGTGGATCGTATTGAAAAGGCAGGACTTCAAGGAAAGGTCGACTTTAAGTTGCAAGATTACCGTGATGAGACGGGGCAGTATGACGGCATCGCCAGCATTGAGATGTTTGAGGCTGTTGGGCAAAAGTACTGGCCTGCGTTTTTCGAAACAGTGCGTGCACGTTTGAAACCCGGTGCGCAGGCGACTTTGCAGATCATAACGGTCGAAGACCGTCGTTGGGATATCTACAAAAACGGTGTGGATTTCATTCAGAAATATATTTTTCCGGGCGGCATGTTGCCCTGTCCAAAGGTGCTGCACCAAGAGGTAGAGACGGCGGGTCTAACGGTCGAACGCTCAATCGAATTTGGTCAAAGCTATAACATTTCACTGCGCCGCTGGCATGAGACGTTCAATGAGAAATGGGAGCAGATCTCGAAAATGGGATTTGATGACCGGTTCCGCAGAATGTGGAATTTTTATCTCACGTCTTGCGCAGCGACATTTGAAAGTGGCATTTGTGACGTTACACAGATTACAATTAGTCGACCGCCATCGTAAATGGCCCAGTAAATAGGATGTAGACCATGCCAGATCGTGCCAAAGTAATGGGGGCTTTATGCCTGTGTGCCTTGGCTTATATTCTGTCTGAGATGATCAAGCCGCATTTTCTTGAAGATTTCAACTTTGGCTACTTCACTTATGTGAATATGGTGCTTGGTGTTCTGGTTGGGTGGATCTTTATGGGGAAACGTGCGGGTTTTGGCATTGTACCGGCCATAAACAATGGGATCACTGGTGTTGTCACATTGGTCATCATTGCGGTGGCGATCCAAAGTGTTAACGAGATGCTCCGCCTTGCGATGCGTCATCGTTTTGATGGCGCTTTTGAGGCGGTTCTGGAAATTATACCAATTGGACTGGATTACCTTGTTTTGATTTCGACTGTTCCATTCTGGGGCACGGCTTTGGTGGGCGGTATTCTCGCCGGTCTGGTCATTGAAGCTGTTTGGTTGCGCTGGCGTTAAAGAATGACAAATTTGTTCGTCTACGGGACGTTGCGCCACATCCCCTTGTTGGAGATTGTTCTCGGGCGCACTGAGGATCTGATTGATTTCACCCATGCTGAGTTGCCTGATCATGCTGCGATGGCGGCTGTTGAGGGGCCATTTCCGTTAATTGTTGCACAGCAAGGATACGATCAGGCCGGTTTGATTTTAACAGGGCTGAGCCAGATCGACATCGAACGCCTTAACTTTTACGAAGGTGGATTTGATTTCACTTTGGAGCGGAAGACGGCCTCGAACGGGCAGGGGGTTGATGTTTATTTTCCGCCTGAGGCGGGTGTCACTGCTGACAGTCTTTGGGATCTAGAGGCTTGGGTCACGCAATGGGCAGCGATGACATGTATCGCTGCTCGGGAAGTGATGTCGTTCTTTGGCACACGCACGGCTGCTGAGATCGCAGGTATGTTTCCAATGATCCGGTCGCGCGCTTCGGCTAATCTAAGGGCAAAAGCCACCAAGCATGGGCGTGATGTGTTAAAAGGCCATGTCGAGATCGTGCAAAAGACGCGCGCTTACACTGATTTCTTTGCGTTGGATGATTTTGAGCTGCGGCATGAGCGGTTTGACGGAACGATGACCGACACGTTATCTCGTGCTGTTTTCATCGGTTCAGACGCGGCCATCTTGTTGCCTTATGATCCAAAGCGAGATCGCGTGCTTTTGGTGGAACAACTGCGGTTGGGCCCACTTGGGCGTGGTGACAAGACGCTTTGGCAGCTTGAGCCGATTGCGGGGCGTGTGGATGCAGAGGAAAATGCTAAAGACTGCGCCATTCGCGAGGCTTTTGAGGAAGCGGGATTGGTTGTAGAGGAATTGGAACAAGTCTGTGAGGCCTATGCCTCGCCCGGGTGTTCAACCGAGTTCTTTTATCAATACGTCGGTCTTGCGGATTTACCGGATGATTTTGGCGGAATTGGTGGTCTTGAGGCTGAGAATGAGGACATTCGCACACATGTGATGTCATTTGATGCATTGATGGAAATGGTTCAAACCCAACAGGCCGCCAATGTACCTTTGGTGACGTTGGCATATTGGTTGGCATATCACCGTCCAAGGTTGCGCGGTTTGGCTTGAGCTTGCCTCTTTGCGCAGGTACAATTTGCCCAACAGAGAATGCAGCGCAATGTGCTGCCTAAAATAAAGCGAGACCTCAATATGCGCATCGCGACGAATTTGGCTGATAGCATCGGCAAAACTCCTTTGATCCGTTTGAACAAAGCCAGTGAAGAAACCGGTTGCGAAATCTTGGGCAAAGCCGAATTTATGAACCCCGGCCAGTCGGTTAAAGATCGCGCGGCTTTGTTCATTATTCGTGATGCGATTGCGCGTGGTGATCTGAAACCCGGTGGCACGATTGTCGAAGGTACCGCTGGTAATACCGGTATTGGTTTGGCGCTTGTTGGGGCCTCAATGGGGTTCAAGACGGTTATCGTTATTCCCGAGACACAGAGCGAAGAAAAGAAAGATATGTTGCGCCTTGCAGGGGCCGAATTGGTTCAGGTTCCCGCCGCACCTTATCGCAATAAGAACAATTTCATCCATTACTCCGAACGTTTGGCCGCCGAACTTGCCAAAACAGAACCCAATGGGGCGATTTGGGCCAATCAGTTTGATAACGTTGCAAACCGCCAATCGCATGTTGAAACAACGGGTCCTGAGATCTGGGAACAGACAAATGGCAAAGTTGACGGCTTTATCTGTGCTGTTGGTTCTGGCGGAACTTTGGCGGGGGTCAGTGAATACCTGAAGCCCAAAGGCGTTAAGATCGGTTTGGCTGATCCTGATGGTGCGGCGTTGTACAATTTCTACACCAACGGCGAATTGACCATGTCCGAGGGCGGCTCGATCAACGAAGGGATCGGCCAAGTTCGGATCACCAAGAACCTCGAAGGGCTTACACCTGACTTTAGCTATAACATCCACGATTCCGACGCGTTGCCTGTTGTCTTTGATATTTTGAAATACGAGGGGCTTTGCCTTGGTGGGTCCTCTGGTGTGAATGTTGCCGGCGCGATGCGCATGGCGCGCGATATGGGGCCAGGCCATACCATCGTGACCATTCTGTGTGACTTTGGCACGCGCTATCAATCCAAGTTGTACAACCCTGCCTTCTTGCGTGAAAAAGGCTTGCCTATTCCTGATTGGTTGGATGCAGAACCGCTAAACCTTCCTGACGTTACTGAGGTCGTTTAAATCATGCTCCATCGTTGGTTGTTGCGCCTTGCGCTTTGCCTGCTTCTTCCAGTTGCGGGCTTTGCCCAGACGGCTGATCCGATCAACTATGACCTTTGGCGCAGTGTAGCCACCCGTGCGGAGGCGGCCGTTGACAGCGGCGCGGGCACGAATGAGGTGTTCGAAACTCTGCGCATTCGAATTGCGGATTTTCGCGCTAAATTCGCAGCTGCGCGCACCGCAAACAGCGAACGTATCGCGACCTTGCAAGAGCAATTGCTCGCATTGGGCGCGATCCCTGAAAATGGTGAAGAACAAGGTGCGATTGCAGCCCAGAGAGCTGAAATCACACAAAACCTTGCCGCTTTGCAAGAGCCCGTTCAGGTGGCGCAGGTGGCCTATAGCCGCGCGGATGGCCTGATTGGTGAAATCGATACGATTATCCGAGATCGCCAAACGACCCGTTTGTTGTCTTTGGAACCTTCGCCGTTGAACCCAACGATTTGGGGAACTGCGCTGGGGGATGTCGGGACAATATTGAGTGACATCGTTGAAGAACGCCGTTTGTTTTCTGACCCTACCGCTTTGCAAAACTTTAGAGAGTCTGCACCAGCGGTTCTTTTGTTGCTTGGGGTTGCGGGTGTTCTTTTGGCACGTGGGCGGCGTTTTGTGGCACGCCTTGGATCGTACCTTCGCACCCTTGGCGGGCGGGGCACGGGCGTTTGGAGCTTTGTTCTTTCGATCTTTCGTGTCCTCGTCCCACTGGCTGGGCTTTTTGCTTTCTCCAAGGCTTTGCATATTTCGGGGATGTTGGGGCTACGCGGCGACGAATTGATCGGCATGCTTCCGCTATGGGGTGCAAT
>JALZUL010000204.1 GCA_023301665.1 Ascidiaceihabitans sp. | reverse complement strand
GATGCCTGCGCAGCTAAGCACTTCACGACCATCGCGTGAGCGTGCCCAACGGGCGATTTGTTCTGGACCATTGCCATATTTCTTATCGTCGGCAATTGCGTCGTCCAATGCAGCCAGTACAACGGCCGCGAATAGTTTACGTGCACGATTGCCTTGTTCGTTATTAAAGGCTGTGCCGTCAACGAAATCTTTCATTCGTCGTCCTTTCAATTATTCTTGCTCTTGTGTTCTTGGCGTGAGGGCTCTTATGGCCTATTTAGTTTGATTCGGGTAGTCTGTTTGTGCATACCTCTTATGCATAAATTGCATGGCTTTTTAAGAGATTGCACGACATATCGTTGTCTTGCGGGTAACCCCTCATCAAGATATAGGGTCTGTCAACTTCCGATCAACCTTTTGCCTTGGTTCTGTCACATGCCTAAAATTAACGGAAACGAAATTCGCCCTGGAAACGTCCTGGAACATAATGATGGCCTTTGGGCTGCTGTTAAAGTGGACCACGTAAAACCCGGTAAAGGGGGCGCGTTTGCACAAGTTGAATTGCGCAACCTTCGCAACGGTTCCAAATTGAACGAGCGCTTCCGCAGCGCCGACAAAGTTGAAAAGGTACGTCTGGAGCAAAAAGACCAACAGTTCCTTTTTGAAGATGATGGGCTGCTCACAGTCATGGACTTGGAAACTTATGAGCAGGTTCAATTGCCTGCCGAATTGTTGGGTGATCGTCGTCCCTTCTTGCAAGATGGTATGACCATCGTTGTGGAGTTCCATGAGGAAGAGGCGCTGAATGCGCGCTTGCCGCAAAAAGTGACATGTAAGATTGCAG
Organism: Ascidiaceihabitans sp.; assembly: GCA_023301665.1. Taxonomy (GTDB): domain Bacteria; phylum Pseudomonadota; class Alphaproteobacteria; order Rhodobacterales; family Rhodobacteraceae; genus Ascidiaceihabitans. The sequence continues at coordinate 1,947 of JALZUL010000204.1, read as the reverse complement.
AAACTGAGCCGGTTGTAAAAGGCCAGACGGCTGCGAATTCTTTCAAACCAGCTATTTTGGACAATGGTGTTAAAGTTATGGTGCCTCCATTTGTTGGCCCTGACGAAGATATCGTCGTGAACACCGAGTCCATGGAATATTCAGAGCGCGCATAAGCGATCTAAGAATAGGGGCACTGCCGTGCCACGCGATTTTTGACCTTCCCATTCGGGAAGGTCTTTTTGTTTGGGGCTAAGGGCGGATTGGTTACTTCTGCCCGTCCCACACGACGGTAGCTTCACCGGCTCGCATCGGGGCTGTTGCACGATCAAAGCGCAGGTAAGCGATAGCGGTGTCACCTGAACGGCTTAAAAGCGTGCCTGCGGCTTTGCCGTCGGCCAAAAGGTCACTCCCCGTTTCGGCTGGTCCATTGACCGTTACCAAGGCGAGGCCTTTGCGAAGTTCAGTTTTGTGTTTCATGCGCGCGGTGACTTCTTGTCCAACGTAGCAACCTTTACGAAAATCCACGCCGTTGAGCCGTTCGAACCCAGCTTCAAGTATAAAGGTGTCGGGTGTGAGCTCGACCCCGCAGGCAGGGATCATGTTCTCGACCTGAATTTTGTTCCAGTCAATTGATGCTACGTCTTGCGGCTCTGTCCTATATGCGCGCCAACCTAAGTTCTCAGAACGCGGATCTATCATGCCATCTTGTGGCGCGGCATCGAGACCACGGTGTAGATGCAAGTCGGTTTGCGCGATTTGAACGTCTGCCCGCAATTTATACATCGAAAGTCTTTGGATCAGCGCATCAGTTTGGGCCGCATCAGCATCTAAGAGCACGTCATCCCCATCCGCGCATAGGAAAAAGTCGGCAATGTATTTCCCTTGCGGTGTCAGTAGCGCGGCATAAACCAACCCATGGTCGATTTTTGCGATGTCATTGGTGATCAAGCCTTGCAAAAAATCACGGGTGTCTTTGCCACTCAGGCGCAAAATGCGTCTAGGACTGTCAGAATTAGGCATTCACGTCTTCCTTTTGAGGTCTGTTCAGACATATAGCAGCTCTGCGTGACTTCAAAAGGGGTGAGAAATGCGAGCGCCGATTTCTGTGATCATACCAACCTTAAATGCTGGGATGGGACTACACCGTTCCCTGATGTGTTTGATGGAAGCCGTGGAGGCTGGTGTCATCCGCGAAGTGATCGTGACGGACGGCGGTTCCACAGACGAAACGCTTGAAATCGCCAAGGATTGGGGCAGTGAAATCGTAACCGGTGCGCCGTCGCGCGGGGGGCAGTTACGCCGTGGCTGCATGGCTGCGAAAGGGGATTGGTTTTTGATCCTGCATGCCGATACGGTTTTGTCTCAAGGTTGGTCCGGCGCGGCTGGTATGCATATGCAAAGTGATTTGGCGGGCTGGTTTTCGCTGCGTTTTGATAAAGGCGGAGTCTTAGGCTATCTTTTGGCGATTTGGACCAATTGGCGCAGTTCAAGAGGTTTGCCGTTTGGCGATCAAGGGTTATTGATCCCACGCAACCTCTACGAGGAGGTCGGCGGTTATCAAGATATTCCCTTGATGGAAGATGTTGCCATCTCGCGTGCGCTCAAGGGCAAGTTGCAAAAGATTGATGCTGTCGCACTCACCAGCGCAGAGAAATACAATACCCAAGGGTGGTTCCGCCGTGGGCCACGCAATGTCTGGCTGTTGGTGCGCTACTTTGCCGGTGTCAGTCCCGAGACATTGGCCGAAGAATACCGCCGTCGTTAGCCAACAAATTATCCAAACAACCGGCGTTTCATGCGGCTTAGCAGGCTTGGCTGGTCTATTGTTGTTGCATCTAGGTCTGTCGATAACGCCTCAAAATGTTCGCGGTCGACAACGGCTTTGCCATCGCGAAATTGCAAACGATAAAGATCAGCGTAGATACCGCCGCGCGCAAGAAGTTCTTCATGCGTGCCTTGATCCAT
>JALZUL010000203.1 GCA_023301665.1 Ascidiaceihabitans sp. | reverse complement strand
CCATGTCCCGATGGAGGATTTTAAACCCTTCTTTGGTGGCCTGATTGTGCGTGCCGAAGCGCCGCTTGAAACGGTTGCCAAAACCCACAAAGCCCACGCAAAACCATCGCATTGGTTTTGGGGGCAATTCCCGCGCTTTAAACGCCAATTTGGTGAAGTCGCCTTTGGGTCTTTTGTCGCGAACTTGTTGGCGGTTGCGGTCGCACTGTTCTCTTTGCAAGTCTATGACCGTGTCATTCCGCACCAATCTGAAGCCACGCTTTGGGTTTTGGCTGCGGGTGCGGGGCTTGCGTTGTTGATGGAAGCGTTCATCAAGATCGCGCGTGCGCGTCTTATGGATGGGGCAGGGCGTCAGATTGAATTGAGCGTCTTGGAGGTTCTGATGAACCGCGTTCTTGGGATGCGTAGTGATCTACGTGGCCAGTCACCTTCTATGACATTCTCTGCAATGCGTGAATTCGGATCGGTCCGTGAGTTCTTTACCGCATCCACCATCGGTACAATTGCCGACATCCCGTTTATCTTTGTCTTCTTGCTGCTGGTGGCATCAATCGCTGGCAACGTTGTTTGGGTTTTGATCCTTGGCGGTATCTTGATGGTCGTTCCTGGTTTCTTCATGCAAAAGAAGATGATGCGCCTCACCGAGGAAACTCAAGGGGCCTCAGCGAAATCTTCTCGTCTATTGCACGAAGCGATCTTTGAAGGGGACACGATCAAAACTCAACGTGGTGAAGATCGCGTGATGCGCTTGTGGTCAGAACTGACAACGCTCAGTGCGATGAAATCATCAGATCAACGCAAGCTTGCCTCGATGCTCACTTTTTGGAGCCAAGGGGTTCAACAAGCGACTTACGTGGCTGCGGTTATTGTTGGGACGTACTTGGTGTTTGCTGGGCAATTCACTGTAGGTTCGATCATTGCTGTTGGTATTTTGACGGGCCGTACCTTGGCACCGCTGACGCAGTTGGCTGGCACTATGGCACGCTGGGGCAATGTAAAAACGGCCCTTGATGGGCTAGAGAAAATTGCACAGGCCCCACAAGACGCTGACGAGGAACGCACGTACCTGCGCCGCGAAAACCTGAGTGGCAAATTTGAGCTTCGTGATTTGACCTTTAAGTATGAAGACGACGGCGCACCCACCTTGGATATTCCGGGTGTTGCGATCCTACCGGGGCAACGCATTGCGATCCTTGGTGCCAACGGATCGGGCAAATCCTCGTTCTTGAAAATCTTAAGTGGCCTTTATGGTCCGACAACGGGTCGCGTCATGATTGACGGAACCGAGATGAGCCAGATTGAGCCACGCGATCTACGTCGTTTGATCGGCTACCTTGGCCAAGATGTACGGCTGTTCTCAGGAACGTTGCGCGACAACCTTAACCTGACGATGCTTGAACGTGATGATGATCGCCTGTTCAAAGCGTTAGAATTTGCAGGGCTCGGCCCCTTCGTCAAAGGACATCACAAGGGCCTAGACCTTGAGATCCATGATGGCGGTCAAGGGCTTAGCATTGGGCAGCGCCAATCGATCGGTTGGGCACGTCTGTGGCTACAGGACCCTAAGATTTGTCTACTTGATGAGCCAACAGCGGCTTTGGATCAGACCTTGGAGGCGACATTGGTATCGCGTCTTGAAAAATGGATGGAGGGGCGCACAGCCGTGATTGCCACGCACCGCGCGCCGATCCTTTCCCTGACCAACAGAACGTTGCTGCTGCAAAATGGACGTATGACCGTTGACGGACCACGAGATGCAGTTCTTGCGCATCTCAATCAATCCGGCGTCGTTGTTCCCATGAAAGGAGCCATCGGATGAGTGCTGCAAGCCATACAAACCTGAACGCGCAAATGAATGTCCAGCTGCGTGGCCCTAGCGCCATCATCTGGTTGAGCGGTGCTTCGGTTCTGGTCTTTATCGTCTGGGCAGCCTTTGCTTGGGTCGATGAGATCGTGCGTGCCGAAGGCTCGTTGATTTCGTCTTCACGTCCACAGATCATTCAAAACCTTGAGGGCGGTATCCTTGCTGAGCTGGCCGTAAAAGAAGGTGATATTGTTGAGCGGGGCGATACGCTTGCCCGCTTGCAAGGCACCCAGTTCAAATCGGCAGTGGATGATCTCCAAGATCAAATCACCGCATTGGAAGTGCGTCGTTTGCGTCTGGATGCAGAGCTTGCAGGCCAGTTTGATTTCACAGTCCCTGAGATTTTGGCTGAACGTACCCCAAATATCATCGCATCCGAGCGCGCGCTTTTGCAGGCCCGTCAATCTGACTTTGTGAGCCGCCGTGAAGGGGCCCAGCGGGTCTTGGATCAGGCCAACAAAGAGCGGACATTGCTTGAGGATCTTTTGGAAAAGAACATCGTTTCATTGATCGAAGTGACTCGTGTGCGCAAAGCCCACGCTGATGCCCGTATTCGTCTGGACGAGATCGTTACCCAAACGGAACTTACACGTGCGCAAGAATTTTCCGACACGCTGAAAGAGATCGGCACGTTGCGCCAAAACCTAAAGGCCAGCACTGATCAGCTTAGCCGCACGATACTGTCTTCGCCGTTGCGCGGGATTGTCAATAATCTGAACGTTACCACCATCGGCGGCGTTGTGCGCCCGGGCGAAGAGCTGTTGCAGATCATTCCATTGGATGAAGAACTGTTTGTTGAGGCACGCGTTGCCCCGGAAAATATCGCCAACGTACGCCCCGGGCAAGAGGCGACGATCAAGCTATCCGCTTATGATTACACGATTTTTGGCACCCTTAAGGGCAAAGTGACGTTGATTTCAGCCGACACGTTCAAGGATGAAAATTCCCGCGACGCAGATGGTGACCCGCATTACAAGGTGACCCTCAGTGTCGATGTAGACAACCTTACAGACCGCCAAGCAAGCATTGCGATCCGCCCTGGTATGCTGGCCTCTGTTGAGCTGCACACAGGGTCAAAGACGATCCTACAGTACCTTTTAAAACCGCTCTATAAGTCACGTGAAGCGTTCCACGAGCCATAGGTTTCGCTAATCATCCGTGTCGATCCAAAGTGTCACTGGTCCATCATTGGTCAGTGACACTTGCATATCTGCCCCAAACTCTCCGGTCTGTGTTGGTATGTCTAAAGCCTGCAATGCGCTTACGAAACGCTCATACAACGCCTTTGCAATGTCGGGTTTTGCCGCGCCTGAAAAGCCGGGTCTATTGCCGCGGGACGTATCAGCCGCCAAGGTGAATTGGCTCACCACTAAAGCACTGCCTTGGGACTGCAAAAGCGACAGGTTCATTTTTCCGGTGCCGTCCTTGAAAATCCGCAGCTTAGCGATCTTTTGGGCCAGTGCATCAACCGTGGTTTCATCGTCGTCAGGCATGGCGCAGACAAGGATCAACAGGCCGGCGTCACATTGACCGATCACCTCGCCACTGACTGAGACACGCGCGCTGGTCACACGTTGAATTAGAGCACGCATTTGGTTCTCCGCTTGATAGAAAAAGGGGACATCGTTTCGAGCCGTTCCTAGCGGTTGGCCGCTTCGCTTACCGCGACACCATAGCCAACCCCAGCAGCCACCAACAGGCCTATCACAACCGCAATTGCTATCTTGATGGTTGAGAAGGGGCGTTCGCCCTCAACACGCCCTGTGCGGCCGTTTACCACAAACCGGTAGGTTTTGCCGCGGTACTTGTAGGCGGCCAGCCAGACGGGCAACAGCACGTGCTTGAACGTCACATCACCCAATTGGGTGTCGATGCGCTGAATACGCTGACGATCGCCGCCGATGTCGAATTTTACATCCCGTTCGATCACGCGGTCCATATAGGCGCGGGCTTGGGTAAATCCGTCTTGTAGCTCAACGCTATAGCCCTCAGCGCGAAACCCAGCGAGGTACTCGGGATTGTAGGGTTCCATGGCGGATAGATCCCAAGGGCCCAGTGCCTCGGTGAACTTTGATGGCAAGGAACGCGAAGCAAGGATCAAAACGTCATCAAAGAAACGCGCGACACGCCCGCTTGCAGCACGCCAGCGCACTTTAGGGACCCTAATTTGTTGGCGTTTCCCATCTCGCAATACGGTGCGAGTTTCATAATAGACCGTACCGCGTTGGCCTGAGTAGGTCGATTTAGTTTCGGCATCAAAGGTCCAGTAGGGCACATAAATACCCTGCATTTTCCGACCCTTACGCGCATATTCTTGCAGGCCTGAGGGGGCGAACCATAAACGGCCCAACCAGTTTGTCATTGCGTCTCTGGCGGTGCTTTCATCAAGCGAAAAGGGCAGTAGCCCGCGTGGTTTGATGTGACGGTGGGTGCCGGTGTCTGTAACAACAGGTGTGGCGCAAAACGGGCATTCAGCGGCATGGGTGCCGTCGCCCAATTCGACCTGTGCTGCGCAGTTCGGGCACTTTGAGACACGGGTTTCTTCGATATCTGCTTGCGGCAATTTCGCGTCTAGGGCGCTGCGAAAATCGAGTTCGCGGATGGGATGTTGTTGGCCTGATCCTTCGCCAATTTGGTCGGTGTTGCCACAGTGATCGCAGGTCAGGGACTGGTTGGATGGATCATAGCGAAAGTCCGAACCGCAGTTGTCACAGGGAAAACGGTGTTCGCGCTCAGGCGCAGGTGGAGGTGTGTCAAAGTCGGTCATAAACTGCGGCAGCCCAAAGGAATGGAGCGCGGCGATTTAAACGCCACGCTGTTGTTTTTATTGGATTATGCACCCGGTGGGGGGGGCGGTAGGATGGTAAAGAGTTGCGCGAGCTCACGCAACTCTTTACCATCC
>JALZUL010000202.1 GCA_023301665.1 Ascidiaceihabitans sp. | reverse complement strand
GGAGATTGGGATTTGGAAGCTTTGAGATTCGTGAGATAAGTGGGAGTTTTTAAATAAAATTATTTGTTCTTCATTTATATTATTAAAAGAATTATCCATAGGTTTACTTTTAATATTTCGCACATTCAAATTATCAGAACTAGCATCTTTTATACCTTTTTGAATCTCTTTTTCCAAATCATCATTAAAATTCCCATTTTCATCAAAATCTCCATTCTCATCATAATCCCCATTATCATCAAAATCCCCATTTTCATCAAAATCCTCATTATCATCAAAATCCTCATTATCATCAAAACCCTCACTTTCATCAAAACCCTCATTTTCATTAAAATCCTCACTATCATAAAAACCCTGACTTTCATCAAAACTCTCCAAAATCTCCTCCCTCATCAAAGCCCTCTCCTCCTCCTCCCTCCAAACCCCAGAAATCCCCTCAACCCTCTCCCTCGCAACGTCCCCAAAAAACTCCTCACTGACCAAATCCAGCAAAAACTCACAAACCCCCACATCAGTCGGCACTTCAAACCCAGCCCTCCCAAAAAACCCCAAAACCCCCTCCCTGGGACCAAAATACAAATTCCTCCCCATAGACAAAAACAAAATTTTATCAAAAAACCCGAAAACGGCGGAGTTCGGATGATGAATGCTTAAAATTATTGTTAAATTTTTGTTTTTGCTTATTTTTTTTAGCGATTTTATTATGTGGTAGGTGCTTGTTGAGTCGAGGCCGGTTGTGGGCTCATCGAAAAAGATGATTTCGGGATCGGCGGCAATTGCACGAGCAAGCCCCACACGTTTCTGCATCCCACCAGAGAGCTCTGCGGGCAAGCGATCTGCCACATCGGGCGTTAGACCAACGCGGCGTAGCTTTTCGATGGCGATTTCGCGCGCTTCAGACTTTGGGCGTTTGAGGGAACCGCGCAACAAACGAAAGGCGACGTTTTGCCAAACAGGCAGACTGTCAAATAGGGCGGCACCTTGGAACAGCATCCCAAAGCGCGCAAGGAAAGCGTCGCGATCTGTCTTTGTGACGTCCTGACCATCTACAGTGATTTCGCCCGCATCAGGTGTGACCAAACCCAGAACGGATTTGATGGTGATAGATTTGCCCGTTCCCGAACCACCAATGATCACCATTGATGTTCCACGTTCAATTTCTAAATCAACACCGCGCAATACGTGGTTGTTTCCGAATGATTTTTTTACGCCTTTTAGTTCGATCATAGTGAGAACATAACCCCCGTCAGAACGAAGTTTGCAGCCAGAATTAAGACAGCGGCGGCCTCAACCGACCCTTTGGTCGCACGGCCAACACCTTGGGCACCGCGCCCAGAATTCATGCCGTAATAGCACCCCATAAGGGCCGCTATGAAGCCAAAGACCGCGCCTTTTGCGAGCGAAGACATCACATCGCGGAACTCTAGGAAATCGACGGTGTTGCGGATATAGGCGGCGGGGTTAAAGCCCAGCGTGCCAGTTGCAACCGCGTATCCGCCAAATACGCCGATGACATCACCCACTGCTACAAGGGCAGGAACCACCAAAGTAGCTGCAAGCACACGCGGCACCGTGAGGTACTTCATCGTGTGAGTAGAGAGCGTCACAAGTGCGTCGATTTGCTCAGTTACCTTCATGGTCGCAATTTCAGCGGCGATTGATGAGGTGACCCGCGCCGCGATCATCAAGCCAACCAGAACGGGGCCAAGCTCGCGCACCATACCAATAGCGACAATCTGCGGCACGACGGCCTCGGCGTTAAAACGGGCACCACCAGCATAAATTTGCAGCGCCAATGCGCCGCCAGTGAACAGCGACGTCAGGCCAACAACGGGCAAAGACAGCCAACCAATGTTTAAGAACGCAATGGCCAGCTCGCGCAGATAGAACGGCCCACGCAACAGGTGCGAAAGGGTTTGTCCGGCAAAAATGGTGATGCGACCAATTGCGGCTATGAATCCAAGTGTGGTTCGGCCAATCGCGGCTAAAAATTTCATTCTACGTAGGTCCGAGTATAACGATTGCCTAAAGATGTCAGTATTTCATACCCGATCGTGCCAGCGTGTTGCGCCAACAGATCAACTGTTTGTTCTGCGCCAAGCAACTGCAGGCTTTTCACATCCGCGTTCAGATCGGTAACGTCTACAGTGATCAAATCCATGGAGACACGTCCGATGACGGGCAGCGTATGGCCAAGTGCGGTGACAGTCGCACCGGCACCCATCGCACGGATAAGGCCATCGGCGTAACCTGCTGAAACAGTTGCCACAATACTTGGGCGTTGGGCGATCCAGTGATTTGCATAGCCAACGCTTTCACCCACACCGACTTCGCGCATTTGGATCACGGGTAAGTCGATAATTGCGACAGGTTGTGCCGCTGCGAATGGCAGGCCACCATAAAGGCCAATACCGGGGCGTGTCATGTCAAAGTGGTAGTCTTCGCCCAACAATACGCCACCAGTGGCTGCCAAAGAACGTGGTATATCCAGCCCATCGGTCATTTCGCGGAAAACCCGCAATTGATGTGGGTTCATCGGGTGTTCTGGTTCATCGGCGCAGGCCAGATGAGACATAATGAGTGTAGGATTTTGGGCCAAAGCGATGTCGCGCAAGGCTGACCATTCTGAGGGTTCCATCCCCAAGCGATTCATACCGCTGTCCAGTTGAAGTCCAAAAGGGGCGGCTGGCAATGCTTCGACGTGGCGCAGTAATTGATCAACTGAATTGATCATAGGGGTGAGTTCGGCGTCACGAATGAGTGCCGTATCGCCGTCCATATGACCAGAAAACACGTTGATTGTGGGGCCTGCACCTAAAGCTGCGCGTAAACTCGCACCTTCCTCAGCGATGGCGACAAAGAAAGTACGCGCACCCGCTTTGGCCAGAACACGGGCCACTGAAGGGGCACCCAGCCCATATCCATTGGCCTTGACCACCGCTGCGGTTTCGCAATGAGTCATAGCATCCAAGCTGCGCCAATTGGCGACAACGGCGTTTAAATCGATTGTGAGTGTTGAACTGGCCATAAAGTTGGTTTTGACAGGGCGACGCTCAGGGTCAAGGGTAAATTATCAAGACCGCGCAAACACGCCCAATAAACCAGCCCCCCAGATTAGAACTCGCGGTCGTCGCCGCCATCATTTTGCCAAGGCTGCGCAAGGTTACCGAAACGAGTGAACTTACCTTCAAATGACAGATCAACAGTGCCAATCGGGCCGTGGCGCTGCTTACCAATCACAACTTCCGCGCGGCCATGTAGGCGTTCCATTTCTTCCTGCCAACGGCCCATGGCCTCGAGATCGTGATCACCGGGTTTCTCACGTTCCTTATAATATTCTTCGCGGAACACGAACATAACCACGTCGGCATCTTGCTCAATCGAACCGGATTCACGAAGGTCAGACAGTTGTGGCCGCTTATCTTCGCGGTTTTCAACCTGACGAGACAGCTGGGATAGGGCAATCACAGGAATCTGGAGCTCCTTGGCGATCGCCTTCATACCCATAGTGATCTCGGAAATCTCGTTCACACGGTTTTCTGAACGTCCAGTGCCACGCACCAGCTGCAGATAGTCGATGATCAACAGGTCCAAACCATGTGTCCGTTTCAATCGACGGGCGCGGGCTGCCAATTGGCTGATGGGC
>JALZUL010000201.1 GCA_023301665.1 Ascidiaceihabitans sp. | reverse complement strand
GCCACGGTGACGACGAGATTCATGGTAATGACGGCAACGATGATCTGAACGGAGGCCAAGGCAACGATATTTTGTTTGGCGACGACGGGAATGACAAAATTTCAGGCGCCGGCGGCTCTGACTTTTTGAGCGGTGGTCTTGGTAACGATAGACTGCGAGGGCTAGACGGTGACGATCAATTGTTAGGCAATGAGGGACGTGATGTCCTAAGCGGCGGACATGGCAATGACGAGTTGAACGGAGGGTCTGGGGTAGATAAACTCATTGGGGGAACTGGCGAAGATATCCTTTCCGGCGGCGAAGGGAATGATCACATCTGGGGCGGCGCTTGGGCTGGTGACACCACAACGGATACCTTCGTGTTCGAGGGAGGATCAGGTAAAGATTACGTCCATGATTTCGAAGTCGATCACGACCTTATTGATCTATCAGCATTCGATGTAGACTTTGCAACAATCAGCGAAGTTACCACCGATCTTGGCTGGGCCACTATGATTGACCTAAAACGACTGGACAGTGGTCAAGCGGATGATCGGTTAATCTTGAAGAATGTCGATGCGGATTACTTAGACGCAGACAACTTTATCTTCTAGCCAACAAAAATTGGGTGATGGTAATTTCCATCTCTAAAGAGCCAAGATAACGCCCCACCTCAAGAGTGGGGCGTTATCGTTTTCTGGTGGAAAAATTATTTCAGCCCTTCTGCTCGGGCAAGAATAGGATTGTAAACAGCCCAAGTTTCGCAACCAACCTCGTAGCTGTTTTGACAGTAGCGCGATTAAAATGGGTTTGTCGGTCTGGCTGTTCTCACTAACCGATGAAAGCTATGCCTCGTTCGCGACGACACCCTACATTCATGTCTTCAGGGCAGAACGGCCTTCAAACTCACGAAGTCAAAGTCGCATCCACTGGCTCTAAAACCTAAGCTGCGCAATCTTGGTAATGACAGACCATCCCACATTGTCTCCTCAGTTTAACTGATACAAAGTAAAAGAGATTATTCTTTTGTAACCTTTTGTCCGCTTTGAGCATCTGAGTTTTGAAATCTCATAGTCGATCAGCAGAAGGAATAAAATGAACCTATTTTGGCACATCTGATCACCGCCATCTGCTCCGTCAAAATGCTTCGCACTCGATCACAAAGGCTTGTGGAGGGTTGCTATCCCCGCTGCGAAGTTCCGTATGACGACACCAAGAATAGCTTATATATGGCAAGGGTTGATGTTACTCTGGTCAAGCCTGCCAACGAACAAACCAATCACGAATGATGAAAGAACATTCTAAATGACACACAAACGATTAATAATGATCACAGGTCAGATCGGGCTCGCCGCGGCGATCTTGGTTGGGATCGGTGAATTTCTGCTCCATTACGACAAATTGGCGCGTTATACTGATACGTTTGCTTTTTTCGAAGGAGTTACTCGTGAACGTGCAACGATAGGTCACTTCTTTGGCGTCTTGGGGGCTCCGCTATATGTCGTTGGTGCCATACATATCTATCTTATGTTACGTCCAGCCAATGAAGTTGCCGCACGTGTCGCTGGCCTTGTGATGGCATATGCCTGCATTGTTGGTGCCGTTTGGATTGGATCACGTGCAACTGCGGTTGAGTTGGTCGCTGCCGGCGGGGTCAAGGAACAACTTGATTTGTACGAGCTTCGCTATGAGAGCCTGTTGCAAGCCGTGCGTGCTGGTGTTCTGGGCCTGTCCATAATCTTCATCTGGCTCTGCTTGACGGGTAGATCTTTCTATCCCCGTGCTATGGCCATCCTGAACCCAATCTTCTTGATTGTCGTAGCATTCGTCATCTTCTTCACTGTTCCTGCGATTGGCAAATACATCATGCCTATTGCCTTGAACGTATCCTACTTCGTCATGTTCTTGGTATCGCTTCGCGTCGCCTCAAAACTAAATCTGGAGGGCTAATTCATGCTCAAAAAACTGAAATATATTCCCATGGTGATGGTTCCACTTGTGGGGACAATGGCCATTATTATGTCTGCATACACCCTGAACGACCGACGCGTTGATTATGATGTCGATCTGGACGATACGATCATCCCAGAATTTGACCAAGTTGAAGTTCCGTTCCTTCAATCGCACAATGATGCAACGTCATTGCCAATGACCGGAAGCGCCGCGATCGATATTGATGGTGACGGCACCGAAGAGCTTTTTATCGGCGGGAGTTTCCAACAAGAAAATGGTGTTTTCAAATTTGAAAACGGCGAATTTGTTCCTGTCGCCGAACAAGCCGGCTTGAACAAACCAGGAGATGGCACTGCGCTTGGTGCATTGGTTCTGGATCACAACAAAGACGGGCAAGCGGATATGCTTGTCACGCACCCCGAAGGCATTTGGCTTTACACAAACAACGGCGGCACGTTCACCGGCGAACAGCTAGACGCGCAGATGAACGAAAACACCACCGGCCTGTCCATCGCAGTCGCCGATGTTAACAGTGATGGGCATTTCGATATGTTCGTATCTGGGTACATCCAGAACGATAAGATCGAAGGCTTAAACATCTTTAACCGTGAAGGTTATGGCGGGACATCAGAGCTCTTCGTTAATAACGGTGATAACACGTTTACCAACGAAACCCGCGCCCGTGGCCTCTACTTTTTGCACAATACCTTCCAAGCGACCTTTGGCGACTTTGAAGGTGATGGGGATCTAGATCTGATCGTCGCACACGACACTGGTAGCGTTCGGACTTATGAAAACGACGGTACCGGCAATTTCACGAACATCTCTAATCCGAACACAGATATTCCATCATACCCTATGGGCATCGGGATTGCGGACCTGAACAATGATGGGATCACCGACTACAGCTTCTCCAACATCGGTTCTACGCCGCCAACATTTATGGTGCGTGGCGATTTACGCGATGATCAACCTTTGAACCGCAAATGGATGGCCTTTGTCTCTGATGGAAACGGTACCTTTTCCGAAGAAGGCGAAGCGATGAAAATCGCAGATTACGAATTCGGGTGGGGCTTAAGCCACGAGGATCTAAACTTGGATGGCCGCGAAGATCTGATCGTATCGGAAAATTTCGTAACCGCACCTTTCCATAAAATCCCAGTATTGCGCCTTCCGGGCCGTATGTTGGTCCAAACTGCCACTGGTGAAATGTCTGAGGTCGGCTCAAAAAATGGCGTCGTCAACCGTCAGTATTCCATCGCGCCGTTGACAGCCGATTTCAATGGCGACGGTCGCTCTGACGTCGTGCACATCAACATAGCCGGCAATTCGCAAGCCTTCATAAGCTCTGGTGAAAATCCAAACGGCTTTTTGAAAATCAAGCTTCCAGAAAACCTCGGCAGTATCGGTGCTATGGTTACGGTTACGTTGGAAGACGGATCGACTTTGTCCAAACCATTTACCTCTGGTGAAGGTCTACTTTCTGACAGCAGCCGAATGATCATCGCAGGTTTGGGAGCACAAAGTGCAAGTTCCGTCACTGTTAAATACATCGATGGAACTTCGGCCACTCAAGATGGCAGCTTTCGTGATGAAACCTTGACCTTCAAAGGTGCAGGTCAGTGATCTGGGTGAGCCGCCTTTTGCGCGTGGGTATCGTACTCACGTGCTTGGTGGTTCTGAGCGGGATCGTTCCGATCTCGCTCACCCATTTTCGAACAGGGAACGCATGCCCAAATCTTGGGCCAATCCCTGCCTGCTATCTGGTTTCGATTTGTTATACGGCAATGGCCATAGCCGCTCTGGTTTGGTGGCGCAGTCTTACATGGCTGTTCACCGCAGGTGTGACACCCGTCATTATTTTAGCCGGCCTTGGTACAAGCCTTGAACTTACCGGCACACCGACGTGTCCAGTGTCGGATGGTGGCATGCCTTTATGCTACATATCGCTAGCGATTGGATGCTCTGTGCTCTTGGCGTTTTTGTTCGCCATTTCCATCGAAAAAAGATCACGGCCAGTTCACTGAAATACACGAATGTGACGGCCATGAACTACCAGCCTTCACTGGTCCAGATCTAGCGGATACCGCGTCCATTCGACCATTGCCAATCGCACAGACCATGACGGTATGCAAAGGGGCAATACTTGGGATCATGCGGCCAAACAAATCCTAGCTGACACCTTTGAAACTTGGCTCACTTTTTGACCGCAACATTTTGCGCGGCCAAAACCGCGTTTACCAAGTCATCCGGAACCGGTCCCATTCCCATCTCTGAATACCCAATCTCGGATTGGGACCGTGTCATCGCGATCGTTTTTTCATATTGCTTAAGGTACGCTCTACACTCGGGACAGAGGCGCAAATGCATCGTGAAGACAAAATGACGCCGCATCGGCATGACCCCATCGAGGTACTCAGTGATGAAACCCTCAAAGGTTTCGCAATCTATCATCAAAGGTAACTTAAAGAGCACCCCAGCTATTGGTCGCGTTTTTCTTTGATCTGACGGCAGCTTCATTGTTTTTGCTCACTGATAAATGACTCAAGAAGTTTCTTTAAACCGGCCCGCGCGCGATGTAGGCGAACTTTAACATTCGCTTCACTCAGCCCTAACGCAGCACTGGTCTCAGCAGTACTTAGCCCTTCGATGTCACGAAGACATAGGACGATACGATATTTCTCAGGCAAAGACATGATAGCGCGTCTCACACGGTCATCCAATTGACGGCTCGACAACAATGTCTCGGGGGTCGAAACATCGCTTGTATCAAATTCGACACGGCATCCAGCCCCATCAAACACAGGCAGTAAATCGTCGATGGGCTGCTCGTTTAAACGTTTGATCTTTCGCAAAACCATCAGGGCTTCGTTCACCACTATGCGGTGCATCCACGTTTTCAACGCAGACCGACCCTCAAAAGTGTCAAGTTTTGCAAACACTTTAACAAATGCGGTTTGCACGATGTCTTCAGCATGAGCCTTATCTTGGACAATGCGGTAGGCCACTGCCAACATCCAGTCAGAGTGTGCGCGAACAAAATCGGGGAGACGTTCTTTTATCAACCCGCCTTCGTCAAACGGCAAGCTTTCATGGGTTGTCTGCTTCATCATACCTGATCACCGTCCGTCCACGTTAATCCCTACATGCCACGACCGCATGAAGTCCAGTTCTGATGTAACCAAAGCCGTGTCCCAAGCATCTTAGGATTCAGAAAAGAATATAACCGTTGCCCAACTACGCGCGGTTGCCTTGCAAAACCAGAGTGGACCCAAAACTGAGGAGACCCGAAATGCCAACCATGTATTCCCAAACAACCGATATTTCCTCGTGACCGGGGCGCTCGCATTGCTAGTACTTCTGGCCATGACCCTTGTGATCGTGCGCGTTGCGGGCGTCGCTTTGCGACTGACAGGATTGCCCCAATCCGTTGCACGGTTCCAAGCCATTTCAGCTTTAACCGGCACCGGCTTCACCACGTCCGAGGCAGAGGGAACAATGCATCACCCCGTGCGGCGGCGCATATTAATTTTGCTGATGTTTTCTGGGCATTTGGGATTGGTCTCTTTGACCTCGACCGT